>NZ_VRVF01000050.1:0-37697 GCF_008040045.1 Methylobacterium sp. WL8
CGCTGCCCCCTCCCTGCCCCCCTCGCATCCCCATTGCGGCCGGTGCCGGTCTGCCATCCGCGGGCGTCGGCCGGCAGCCACTTCCGAAATCGCGCGTCGAACCTTACTAAAGACCTCCGCGCCGGCCGTTGGCCGGCAACAGACACGCCGCGAAGCGACCAGAATCCATGACGAGCCCGCGCACCCTCTACGACAAGATCTGGGACGACCACATCGTCGACGTCGAGGCCGACGGCTCGACGCTGCTCTACATCGACCGGCACCTCGTCCACGAGGTGACGAGCCCGCAGGCCTTCGAGGGTCTGCGCGTGGCCGGTCGCACGGTGCGCGCCCCGGAGAAGACGCTGGCGGTGGTGGACCACAACGTCCAGACCTCGGACCGCTCCAAGGGCATCGAGGACCCGGAGAGCCGGATCCAGCTCGAGGCGCTGGCGCAGAACGTCAAGGATTTCGGCATCGAGTTCTACGATGCCCTCGATCGCCGCCAGGGCATCGTCCACATCATCGGCCCCGAGCAGGGCTTCACCCTGCCCGGCCAGACCATCGTCTGCGGCGACAGCCACACCTCGACGCACGGCGCGTTCGGGGCTCTCGCCCACGGCATCGGCACCTCCGAGGTCGAGCACGTGCTCGCCACGCAGACGCTGCTGCAGAAGAAGGCCAGGAACATGCGCGTCACCGTCGACGGCGTGCTGCCGGCCGGCGTCAGCGCCAAGGACATCGTGCTCGCGATCATCGGCGAGATCGGCACCGCCGGCGGCACCGGCCACGTCATCGAGTATGCGGGCGAGGCGATCCGCGCGCTGTCGATGGAAGGCCGGATGACGATCTGCAACATGTCGATCGAGGGCGGCGCACGCGCCGGCCTCGTCGCCCCGGACGCCACGACCTACGCCTATTGCGAAGGCCGGCCGATGGCGCCGAAGGGCGAGGCCTTCGCGCGGGCGCGGGCCTACTGGGAGAGCCTCGTCAGCGACGAGGGCGCGCATTTCAACAAGGAAGTCCGCCTGGACGCCGCCAGCCTGCCGCCAATCGTCAGCTGGGGCACGAGCCCCGAGGACGTGATCTCCGTGCTGGGCTCGGTGCCCGACCCGGCCTCGATCCTCGACGAGAACAAGCGCGCCTCGAAGGAGAAGGCCCTGTCCTACATGGGGCTCACGCCGGGCACGAAGATCACCGACATCACCCTCGACCGGGTGTTCATCGGCTCCTGCACCAACGGCCGGATCGAAGACCTGCGCATCGTCGCCCAGATGGTCGCGGGCCAGAAGGTGCACGAGAGCGTCTCGGCGATGGTGGTGCCGGGCTCCGGCCTGGTGAAGGCGCAGGCCGAGGCCGAGGGCATCGACACGGTGCTGAAGGCCGCCGGCTTCGATTGGCGCGAGCCCGGCTGCTCGATGTGCCTCGGCATGAACGCCGACCGCCTCAGCCCGAACGAGCGCTGCGCCTCGACCTCGAACCGCAACTTCGAGGGCCGCCAGGGCCATCGCGGCCGCACCCACCTCGTCTCCCCGGCCATGGCCGCCGCAGCCGCCGTGGCCGGCCGCTTCGTCGACATCCGGGCCTGGCCCAAGGGGTAAGGGCTCCCGCCAACCACCCCTCGCCGTCATTCCGGGGCGCCGAAGGCGAGCCCGGAATCCAGAACCGCAGGTCGTGCTTCGGCTGGCGCCGTCGGCGGCTCTAGATCCCGGACACTGCTGCGCAGCCCCGGGATGACGGGGAGTGTTCGTGATCGATCGGCGGAGCCTCGGCTCGCCGACGACGGACGCGGTTCAGGGCTGCTCCGCCCTCAGAACTCCATGTCGAGCTCTTCGATCTCCTCCGGCTCCTCGGCGGCGGCCTCGGCCCACTCGACCATCAGCGGCCAGTGCAGGATGGCGTCGCGATAGGCGGTGGCGCGCGGGGGAAGGGTCACGTCGTAGGTGCGGAAGCGCGTGCAGACGGGGGCGTACATCGCGTCGGCCAGCGTCGGGCGCTCGCCGAACAGGAACGGCCCGTCGTAGCGGGCGAGGCAGTCGTCGAAGATCGTGACGATGCGCTCGATGTCGCCCTTGGCGCCGTTGAACACCCGGAAGCTCGGGTGGAAGGCCTTCAGGTTCATCGGCAGGGCCGAGCGCAGGTTGATGAAGCCGCCGTGCATCTCGCCGGCGATCGAGCGGCAATGGGCGCGGGCGGCCACGTCCTTCGGCAGGAAGCCGGCCTCGGGGAAGGTCTCGTTGAGGTACTGCGCGATCGCCAGCGTGTCCCAAACCACGATGCCCTCGTGGTGCAGGCGGGGGACGAGGAACGAGGGCGAGAGGTGGAGCAGCTCGGCGCGCGAGGTCTCGTCGCCGCCGGGCAACATCTCGGTGTCGAAGTCGAGGCCGGCCATCTTGCAGATCAGCCAGCCGCGAAGCGACCACGACGAGTAGTTCCGGCTGGAGATCGTCAGCGTCGCCGTGGCCATGCTCGCATCCTTCGCGGATCGTTTTCGCGAGAGGCGGATCCAAGACTCGTGCCGACTCGCCGCCGCAGGCGCACATCATGCCTCGGGCGTGGGCGAATTGCCACGGACCCCGACGGGGATCACTCGCGCCGGAGCAGAGCCGCGACGTCGGCCTGCTCGGACGCCGACAGGCCACGCTCGGGCGCCGGCGCCGCGCGGCGCGACAGGCGCCAGATCCCGAAGCCGCCGAGCAGCACCGCGAGCAGCGGCGTCAGCCACAGGAGCACGGTGTGGAGCGCCAGGACGGGGCGCAGCAACACGAACTCGCCGTAGCGGTTCACCACGTAATCCTCGACGCCCTGGTTGCTGTCGCCGGCCTTCAGCCGCTCGCGCACGATCAGCCGGAGGTCCTTCGCCAGCGGTGCGTCGGAATCGTCGATCGACTGGTTCTGGCAGACGAGGCAGCGCAGGCCCGAGGAGATCTCGCGGGCGCGATGCTCCATGGCCGGGTCCTTCAGGACCTCGTCCGGCTGGACGGCTTGGGCCGCGCCCGCCCCGAGCACGAGGCCGGCGAGCAGGAGGCCGCGGAGCGTGCGCGCGGCGCTCATTCGGCCGGGACCGCGTGCGGGGGAACGGGCTTGAGCTTGGCGCGGGCGGGCGCGCCGACGCGCATGCGCCGGTCGGTGAGCGACAGGCCGCCGCCGAGCGCCATCACCACCGCGCCGAGCCAGATCAGCAGCACCAGCGGCTTGTAGTACAGCCGCAGGCCGATGCTGCCGTCGGGCGAGATCTCGCCGAGGCTGGCGTAGACTTGGCTGACGCCGCGGGTGAGCAGGCCCGATTCCGTCACCGTCATCTTGCGGCTCGGGTAGAAGCGCTTGCCGGTGTCGACCTGGCCGATCTCGTCGCCGGCCTTGTCGCGGATGGTGAGGAAGGCCGCGACCTCCTCGTAGTTCGGACCGGGCCGCGGCGCGACTCGATCCAGCGTCGCCACGTAGGGGCCGGTCGCCAGCGTCTGGCCGGGCTTCAGGGTGGCGAGGCCCTCGGTCGCCCAGCCCTGCGCCGCGATGCCGAGCACGACCACGCCGACGCCGGCATGGGCGATGGCCGTGCCCCAGGCCGAGCGCGGCAGGCCGATCGCCCGGCGCCAGATCAGGCCGGGCGCGCGGGTGCGGCTGCTGCCGAAGCCGCGGGCGCGCGAGACGATCTCCAGCACCGAGCCGACGATGAGGTAGGCGCCCAGGCCCACGCCGACCGGAGCCATGGCCGGGCCGCCCCAGGTCCAGGCCAGGGTGGCGAGGCCGACCGCCAGGGCGAGGCCGAGGGCCGCGAACAGGCGCTGCGAGGCGGCGAGCGCGTCGCCGCGCTTCCAGGCCAGGGTCTGCCCGAACGGCACGATCAGCAGCAGCGGGATCGCGAGCGGCACGAAGGTGTAGTTGAAGAATGGCGGCCCGACCGAGATCTTCTCCGCCGTCAGCATCTCCAGCAGCAGCGGGTAGAGCGTGCCGACGAGCACGGTGGCGCAGGCGGCCACGAGGAACAGGTTGTTCATCACCAGCGCGCCCTCGCGCGAGATCGGCGCGAACAGGCCGCCCTGCCGCAGCATCGGCGCGCGCCACGCGAACAGCGTCAGCGACCCGCCGATGAACAGGATCAGGATCGCGAGGATGAAGATGCCGCGGGTCGGGTCGGTGGCGAAGGAGTGCACCGAGGTAAGTACGCCCGAGCGCACGATGAAGGTGCCGAGCAGCGACAGCGAGAAGGTGAGGATGGCGAGGAGCACCGTCCAGACCTTGAGGGCGTCGCGCTTCTCCATCACGACGGTGGAGTGCAACAGCGCAGTGCCGGCGATCCACGGCATCAGCGAGGCGTTCTCGACCGGGTCCCAGAACCACCAGCCGCCCCAGCCGAGCTCGTAATAGGCCCAGTACGAGCCCATCGCGATGCCGAGCGTCAGGAAGCTCCAGGCGGTCAGCGTCCACGGGCGCACCGCGCGGGCCCAGACGGCGTCGATCTTGCCGTCGATCAGGGCCGCGATCGCGAAGGCGAAGGTGATCGAGAAGCCGACATAGCCGACGTAGAGCAGCGGCGGGTGCACCGCGAGGCCGAAATCCTGCAGCAGCGGGTTGAGGTCGTTGCCCTCGACCGGCGCCGGCACCGCCCGGGTGAACGGGTTCGACGTGGTGATCACGAACAGCACGAAGACGAAGGTGATGAAGCCCTGCACCGCCAGGGTGTTGGCGCGCAGCACCGGGGGCACCGACTCGCGGGCCACCGCCACCATCGCCCCGAACAGCGTGAGGATCAGGATCCAGAGGAGCATCGAGCCCTCGTGGTTCCCCCAGACGCCGGAGAGCTTGTAGATGAACGGCTTCGTCGTGTGCGAGTTCTCGACCACGTTCTGGACCGAGAAGTCGGACGTGGCGTGGGCGTAGGTCAGCGCCGCGAACGCGAACAGCACGCAGGCGAAGGCGCCGAGCGCCGCCGGCGTCGCCACCTGCCGCAGGGCGGCGTCGCCCGAGCGGGCGGCCCAGATCGGCATCACCGACTGGACCAGGGAGAGCGCCAGCGCCAGCGCCAACGCGAAATGTCCGACCTCGACGATCAAGCGGCGGTTCCTCGAGTCAATGACATCGGCTCAGCGCTCGCTGCGCGGGCCGAGGGTCGCGGGTGCGGCGTCGGCGGCCTTCGGCGGGTCCGTCTTCACGGAGCCCTTGCCGCCCTTGCCGCCCTCCTGCCAGCGCCCCTGCGCCTTGAGCGCGTCGGCGACCTCGCGCGGCATGTAGGATTCGTCGTGCTTGGCGAGCACGGTGTCGGCGCGGAAGATGCCGCCCGGCTCCAGCGTTCCCTCGGCGACGACGCCCTGCCCCTCGCGGAACAGGTCGGGCAGAAGGCCGGTATACTGGACTTGGACGGTCGCGTTCGTGTCGGTCACCGCGAAGTCGATCTTCTGGTTCGCCCCGCGCTGGAGCGAGCCGTCCTTCACCAGGCCGCCGAGACGGAAGCGCGTCCCGGGGCCGACGCCCTGGTTCGCCACCTCGGTCGGCGAGCGGAAGAACACGATCGACCCGCTCATCGCCGACAGGATGAGCCCGACGGCGAGCGCCAGGACGGCGCCACAGGCGGCGATCAGGATCAGGCGGCGGCTCTTGCGCGTCACGAGTTCAGTCCGTCCCCGGCGGGTGGTCCGGCCCCGGCACGACCCACGAAGGTCGGTCCGGCGCCGTGCCGTCCTCATTCTTATCCTCTCGGATGTCGGCTCCGACGGGCCGCGGGTCAAGTCGCCCGTGCCGGGACAGATCGTCAGGGGCGCAGCGGAAGGCCGAGTTCCTTCGCCAGGGTGTCGAGCCGCTCGGCGGCGCCCGGGTCCGCGGCGAGCGCCATCCGCGCGCGGCTCAGGACCTTGCCGGCCTGCTCCGGATCGCCGAGCGCGCTGTAGGAGCGCACGAGCCGCAGCCATTCGTCGACGCTGCCGCCCTTGGCCGCGAGCCGGCGGTCGAGGCCGGCCACCATGCCGCGGATCGCGGCGTCGCGCTCGGCCGGCGGCATCGCCGTCACCGCGGCGGCCGCCGACTCGGTCTCGGCGCGGGATTCCGGCGTGGCGGCGTTCAGCGAGGCCGGGGGCACGGCGCTGCCGGCGTCGCGCGGCGTGCCGTCGGCCGGCTTGCCGGACAGGCCGAGGTCGCGCGCGCCGGCCTCCAGGCTCGCGAGCGCGGCCGGGTCGGATTTCAGGGCGGCGCGGGCGCGTTCCAGCACAGCCTGCGCACGCTCCGGCTCGCCGAGGACGCCGCGGGAGCGGGCCAGCCGCAGCCATTCGTCCACGGTGCCGCCCTTGGCCGCGAGGCGCTCGTCGAGGCCGTCGACCATGCCCTGGATCGCGGCGCGCTGCTCCGGCGGCAGCCCGGGCGCGTCCTTTCCGGCTCCCTTGCCCGCCCCGTTACCCGCTCCCTTGGCCGGCGTCCCGGACAGCTGTGGGGCGGGCTCGCCCCGCAGCCGCGCCAGGTTCTCGCGGACCAGGCGGAGCCAGGGGGCGTCGGCCGGGCTGGTGTCGTTCAGGGCGCTGAGTTGGCGGATGGCCTCCGGCGTGTCGCCGTTCTGCTCGGCCGCGCGGGCGAGGTAGAAGCGGGGCTTGGGCGCCTTGGGGTCGAGGGCGAGGGCCCGGGTCAGGGCGGCCTTGGCCTCGGGGGGCACGATGCCGTTGCCGGCGGCCACCATCGCCTCGCCCCAGTCCGACAGCGATTCCGCGGTCTCACCCTTGATCCGGACGATCGCCGCGTAGGCGCGCGCCGCGTCCTCGAACCGGCCGAGCCGCATGTAGACCGGCGCCAGCACGGCCCAGCCGCGGGCGTCGTTCGGGTCGGCGGCCAAGCGCGCCTCGATCTGCCCGACGGCCTTCATCAGGTCCTGCGCACCCGATTGCGCCGCCTGCCGGTCTCCCGGCGTCTGGGCCGGCAGGTCGGGAGAGCCGTAGAGGCCGTAGGCGAGGAGGGCGACGAGGGGGATGGTGGACAGGGCGAAGGCCGAGGCCGCGCGGCGCTGGCGCAGGCGCGGCTCGGCCACGCTCGCCTCGCCGGGGCCGGGGGCGCGGCTCGCGCGAAGGAGCCGGCGGGCGGCCTCGGTGCGGGCCGATTCCGCCTCCGCGGGCGCGATCAGCCCACGTTGGAGGTCGCGCTCGATCTCGGCGAGCTGATCCTCGTAGAACGCCGTCTCGGTGACGGTGCCGGCCGCATCGGGGACGATGGCGACGCGGCGCGACATCGGCCAGAGCAGGGCCAGGACGGCCGCGGCGGTCATGCCCGCCAGAATGAACCAGATCGCCGTCATCACACCTTCGAAGCGGTCCCGGTTCGCCTGACGCGAGACCGCGGCCGCCTCATCCCCTCAGATTGTAAGACGGCCCTCGTCGGGACCGAATGGCCGTCGGCCGGATCGTAGAGACCGGCCGCAGGCGGTACGATGCCCGCTCTCGGCGTCACGGTGTCACGCAAGTTTTTCGCGATGACAAGCTTTTCGCGACGACGAGGGCGCGGACCTTTCCCGAACGTCCGCGATCAGTGCCCGGCCGCGCCCTTGGGCAGGTCGCCCGGCACCTCCAGCACCGCGCGCAAGCCGCCCAACGCCGCCTGCTCGAGGCGGAAGCGGCCGCGATAGAGGGTGGCGAGGTCCGCGACGATGGAGAGGCCGAGGCCGGAGCCGGGCTTCGATTCGTCCATGCGTCGGCCGCGCCCGAGCACCGCCGAGCGCGCCTCCTCCGGCAGGCCGGGGCCGTCGTCTTCGATCGCGACGAGAAGGTGGGGATAATCGTGGGCCTCCACCGCCTCGGCCCGGATCGCGACGCGGCCGGCGGCCCATTTCGAGGCGTTGTCGACGAGGTTGCCGACCATCTCCTCGAAATCCTGGCGCTCGCCGCGGAAGCGCAGGCCCGCCGGCACGTGGACCTCGTAGGCGATGTCCTTGTCGCGGTAGATCTTCCCGAAGGTCCGCACGAGGCCGGCGAGCGCCGGCTCGACGTCGGTCGAGGTCCCGAGCGTGCCGGCGAGCGCGGCCGCGCGCGCCCGGTCGAGGTGGTAGTTCACCTGGTCGCGCATCACCGCCGCCTGCTCGCGGATCTTCTCGGCGAGGTCGGCCGGCGCGTCCGAGGCGCCGACCTCGTTGACGATGATCGACAGCGGCGTCTTGAGCGCGTGGGCGAGGTTGCCGACCTGGGTGCGGGCGCGCTCCAGGATCTCGCGGTTGGTCTCGATCAGGAGGTTCACCTCGCCGGTGAGCGGGGCGATGTCGCGGGGATAGGTCCCGGTGATCCGGTCGGCCTCGCCGCGGCGGATCGCGCCGAGCGCCGCGCGCATCTTCTTCAGCGGCGCCAGGCCGAAGCGGATCTGCAGCAGGGTCGTCAGCGCCAGCGACAAACCGAGCAGGCCGAAGGTCATGAACAGCGAGTTGCGGAAGCGCTCGACGTCGTTGACGATCTCGTCGGCCGGGCCGGCGACGCGCACGGTGTAGCGCCCGTCCTCGCCAAGGTCGACATCGCGTTCGATGATGCGGAGCAGCCGGTCGTCCTGGGCGCGGCCGTAGCCCTGGCGGATCTGGCCGACCCCGGCCTTGCCGTCGGGATCGGTCGCGGGCTTCAGCGGCACGCCGACGAGGGAGCGCGAGGTGCGCAGGTCCCGCGGCCGGGCGTCGGGCTTGCCGACCTGCCAGTACCAGCCCGAGAGCGGCAGGTCGAAGCGCGGGTCCCCGAGGGTGAAGGCGCGACTCTCGGTGTCGCTCGGGGTGACGAGGTCGGTGGCGAGGTTGTTGGCGAAGACCAGCAGGCGGCTGTCGAAAGCCCGCTCGGTGGTCTCGCGGTAGAGCGTCGTCAGGATCCAGGCGGCGAGCAGCAGGATCGCGGAGCTGGCCAGCAGCGCCGAGACCGCCAGGCGCACCGCGATCGAGCGACGCCGGAGGGAGAACAGGCTCAGGACCGCGCGCATCGGGGCGACGCGCGGTTCGGGCGCCGGATGCTCACGATCCTTCGGCTCGGCTCGTGGGGAGGTCGGAGTCATGCCGTGACCACGTTTCGAGGGCGGCGCGCGTACGCCCATTCTACCGGCGATGCGGAAGCCCATCGTCTCGTCGGTCCTCGGGCCGAGCGCAAGGGTCATCCGACGCGAGATCGCGACGCCCGAACCGAGTGAATGCGCAGGCGCGCCCCTGCGCGGCGACCGAGTGTGTCAGGGGTCGCGCCGGCGTCGGCTCAGGCGACCTGCCGGTCGAGGGGTTCGAATGCTGCGTCACCCGTGACCTGAGCCTGGTCCGGGGCGTAGGCGAACCGGAAGGCGTTTCGCCCCTCCGCCTTGGCGCGGTAGAGGGCGCGGTCGGCGGCTCGGTAAAGCGCCTCGCGGTCGAAGCCGTCCTCTCGCGTCAACGCGATCCCGATGCTGACGCCGATCCCGACGGGATGGCCGTCGAGATCGATCGGGAGCGACATCGCCGCGATCAGGCGCTCGGCCAGCCGGGTCGCGTCCTCCCGTCGGCCGGAGCCGGTCTGGATGACGACGAACTCGTCGCCGCCGATCCGGGCCACCGTATCCTCGATGCGCACCACCGAGCGGAGCCGGTCGGCGACATGGCGCAGCAGTTGATCCCCGGCCTGATGGCCCAGCGTGTCGTTGACGCCCTTGAAGCGGTCGAGATCCAGACAGAGGATCGCGAACCCGCCCTCCGCCCGCGACGCGCGCGCAGTCTCCTCGTCGAAGCGTTCGCGGAAGAGGACGCGATTGCCGAGGCCGGTGAGCGCGTCGTGCCGCGCGAGGTGCGCCATCCGCTGCTCGCTCTCCTTGCGAACCGTGATGTCGCGAACGGAAGCGACGTAGCCGTCCGGTCGACTCGTGATCTCGTCGTAGGTCAGGCTGAAGGAGGCCTCGACCCACACCCAGGTCCCATCCTTGCGCCGATATCGCTGCTGCCCCACGGCGTGGGTGACGCGCGCCGCGCCGATGTCGTCGAGGAGGCGCCGATATTCATCCGCATCGTCGGGGTGAACGAAGTCGAGTGGCCGGGTGCCGACCAACGCCTCGGCCTCGTAGCCCAGCAGCAGCTTGGCCGCGGGCGAGACGTAGCGGCGCGTTCCGTCGAGATCGGACCGCACCACCATGTCGGTGGTGTTGTCGGCGAGCAGCCGGTAGCCCGCCTCCCGTTCACGCAAGGCCCGCTCGGCCGCGTGCAGGCGGAGCTGCGCCACCACGACCTGAGCCACGTCCTGCAGCTGCCGGCGCTGTTCGGTGGAGAAGGTCCGCGGCTGGGTGTCGATGGTGCAGAGGGTACCGGCATGCAGACCGGGCGCCAGGACGAGCGGGGCACCCGCGTAGAAGCGGATATGCGGCTTGCCCGTCACCAGCGGGTTGACGACGAAGCGGTCGTCGCGCGTCGCATCCTCGATCACCATGACCTCGGGGCTGAGGATGGCGTGCGAACAGAACGACACCTCGCGCGAGGTGCCGTCCAGGTCGAGGCCGCATTTGCCCTTGAACCACTGGTCGTTCTCTTCGACGAGCGAGACGAGCGCGATGGGGAGGGAGAACAGGGCCGCCGCGGTGCGGCAGAGCGCGTCGAAATGCGGCTCGGGCGGCATGCCGATCACGTCGAGGCTGCGCAGCGCCGCCAGGCGCGCAGGCTCATTGTGCGGAAGGGGAACCATGGAGATCCTTGCGCGAAGGCTCGGCAACCCTTGGGCCGAACCCGTCGAAGTGATCCGCAGGCTAAATCACCGAACCTTAACGTCGCGTCAGTGCTCGGCGTGGGGTCGTCACGCGATCCACAATGCGTCGGGCCACGAAAATTTGATCTCGCTCGCCCAAACTTCATTTCTCATACTAGAGATACTGATAACACACCTTTAGGTTGTGAAAGATCCAAAAATCTCGTTCTGAAAGGATCGCGCAGAGCGGGCGCCAAGCGTCACACCCGAGCCGGCGGCTGGCTCGGATCCACCAGGTAGCCGAGGCCGCGCACCGTCTGGATGAGGTCGACCGCGAGCTTCTTGCGCAGCCGCCCGACGAAGACTTCGATGGTGTTCGAATCGCGGTCGAAATCCTGGTCGTAGAGGTGTTCGGTCAGCTCGGCGCGGGAGACGACGCGGCCGGTGTGGTGCATCAGGTAGGACAGCAACCGGTATTCGTGGCTCGTGAGCTTGACCGGGTTGCCGTCGACGAACACCCGGCCCGAGCGCGTGTCGAGGGTGACGGGCCCGCAGGCGATCTGGCTGGTGGCGTGGCCGGCGGCGCGGCGGAGCAGCGCACGCACCCGCGCCATCAGCTCCTCCATGTGGAACGGCTTGGTCACGTAGTCGTCGGCGCCGGCATCGAACCCGTCGACCTTGTCGGACCAGCGGTCGCGCGCCGTGAGGATGATCACCGGGGTCTTGATCCCGGCCCGGCGCCACTTCTGCAGCACGCTGACGCCGTCGGCCTTGGGCAGGCCCATGTCGAGGATGATCGCGTCGTAGGGCTCGCTCTCCCCGAGATAGCCGCCCTCCTCCCCGTCGAAGGCCTTGTCTGCGACGTAGCCCGCCTCCTCCAGCGCGCTGACCACCTGCCGGTTGATGTCCCGGTCATCCTCGACCACGAGCAGACGCACGGATCACTCTCCCTCGAGCCACGGCCTTCTCGGCCGGTCAGTACTGGCCCGCCACCTGGCCGGTCTTGGCATCGACCATCACGTGCACGAAGTGGCCGTCCCGACGCAAGGCGGTCAGCATGTAGACGAGGCCGTCGGCGTGGCGGCACAGGCTGGCGCGCTGGATCTCCGCCCGCGCGATCACCGTGCGCGCGGCCTTGATCGCCGCCACCGGCGCGATCACCCGGCGCTCGGAGACCTCCTCGCGCATGTCGGCGGGCGACAGGCACTCCTCGACCCGCGGCTGCGACGCCCCGGGGGCGACGACCGGGGCCGCCTCGCGGGTCTCCTCCGCCAGCGTGCCGAGACCGCCGCCGGCGAGGGCCGCGACGGTCAGGCAGATCGCTGCGAGGGCGAAGGGGTAGCGCATGGATCGGGACTGTCGCCCGAAGGCACTGAATGCGCCCTGAATGCCCCTGGCCCGAGACGTGTCTCGCGGCGCGGTTAGAGCCTCGTGTGCGAGGTGAGTGGATCGGGGGGCGGCGGGTCTCATCGAAGGTCCGTCGGGAGCTGCGAAGCGTTACGGCCGAGACCGGCAGCGGTTCCCTCGTGCAGGGTGCGATCCCCCGCGATCACGGCCCGGAAGCGGGCGACAAGATCGCAGCTCGGCGATCGACGTGCCGCACGGAACGACTGTTGAACGTCGAAGGCGTCGGTGATTTATACCTGGCCCCGCCCCACGAAGACGCACGAACCGTCCCGAACGGTGCCGGCAGATCGCAATCGCGCGATCGCGGCCCGGAACCAAAACTTAAGACGAGATATTCTACTCTCAGTTGCATTCAGTGTGCGAATCCACTCCGGTGGCGCACACGCGGCGGGGGCCTCCATGGCGATCGATCCGAACAACCTGTCGAAGACCGCGACCCTGACCTTCGCGGAGGAGTTCGACGACTTCACGCCTTGGAACGGCACGACGGGGCTCGACACGGTCGGGGCGCCGCAATGGTCGACGAAGATCCACGCCACCGGGACGATGCCATACAATGACGAGTTGCAATACTACGTCGCCGCGTCGGACGGGGCCGCGGGCGGCACGGCCGGCCTGCCCGACCCGTTCCACGTCTCCGACGGCCTGCTGACGATCACCGCGGCGCCGGCCGCGCCCGGCATCCGGGATGCGATCGAGGGGCAGGCCTACACGTCCGGGATGCTCAACACCGCCCATACGTTCAGCCAGACCTACGGCTACTTCGAGATCCGGGCGCAGCTTCCGGCGGCGCAGGGGATGTGGCCGGCCTTCTGGATGCTGCCGGCGGACGGGAGCTGGCCGCCCGAACTCGACGTGATGGAGATGGTCGGCGGCGCGCCGAACATCCTGCGCAACACCGTCCACAGCCAGGTCTCGGGCGGACACCGGGTCGACGCGACCCATTACCTCGACGAGTCGAACGTCGCGGTGCCGGACATGACGTCCGGCTTCCACACCTACGGCGTCGACTGGGAGCCGGACACGATCACCTGGTACTACGACGGGCAGCCGACCTTCCAGGCGGCGACGCCCGCGGACCTGAACACGCCGATGTACCTGATCGCCGACCTCGCCGTCGGCGGGGCCTGGGCCGGCGACCCCGACGGGACGAATCCGGCGCAGATGACGATCGACTACATCCGGGGCTACGCGAGCGCACCGGACGCGGCGCGCGACGACACGTTCCACTTCCGCGACGCGCGCACGGGGGACGACCTCTACACGACGAGCGCGAGCGAACGGGACTACATCGCGCAGAACCTGCCCTCCTACACCGAGGAGGGCGTGGCCTGGGCGGCGCCGGCGGCGAGTCCCGATACGGTGGACGTGTTCCGCTTCGTCGATACGCGGACGGGGGAGCACTTCTACACCGCGAGCGTGGCGGAGCGCGACCACGTCGCCGCCATGCTGCCGAGCTTCCACGCCGAGGGCGTGGCGTTCCAGGCCTACGCCGACCCGGCGCTCGCCGGGATCGACGCGCTGACGGTCCAGCGCTTCGTCGAAA
This sequence comes from Methylobacterium sp. WL8, assembly GCF_008040045.1. Taxonomy (NCBI): domain Bacteria; kingdom Pseudomonadati; phylum Pseudomonadota; class Alphaproteobacteria; order Hyphomicrobiales; family Methylobacteriaceae; genus Methylobacterium; species Methylobacterium sp. WL8. The sequence continues at coordinate 13,555 of NZ_VRVF01000050.1, forward strand.
CCGCGACCGGGGCGCATCACTACACCGCCGGGGCCGCCGACACGGCGGCCTTCACGCAGGCGCAGGCCGGCGGCGCCTGGGTCCATGAGGGCGCGGCCTTCACGGTACTCGCGCCGTCTTCGCCCCCGCCGGACCTGTGGTGACACCACCGCAGGTCACCCGGAACGGCATGACCGCATCCGGCCGGCGCTGCGGGCGGACGGTGCGCCGGAACCCGTTGCAGGCGGCCGAAGGACTCTCGACCGGCATCGCCGGCCCGCAGGGAAAGTCGGCCGGGATCTCGGTCTCGATGGTCCGGGGTCTGCCGTCGCGGTCCCAGGGCGGCGCATCGACGGCGTTGGCAGGCGGCGCCACTTGGTGCCGGTCGGGTCGGACGCTGTGCAGGCGGCGCGCGTCGGGCAGCGTACATTCGGCGAGGTCGGCGATCACCCGCGCCTGCCGCAGCGCGCCGCCGGGCGCGACCTCCGACGCCAGAAGCTTGGGCGACCCGACCCGGTCGGGCCGGTGCCGGTCGCCGGCGGCGTAGGAGACGATCGCGCAGAGCCCGAGAAACAGGCCCCCGCCGACCGCGTGGTAGAGCCGGGTGAGCCAGCGGTCGAGGGCGGCGCTCATCGCAGATCTCCCCGGACGAGGCGCCAGAGCTGGCGCACGAGCGGCAGCCGGTCGACCCCGAACTGCGCCAGGGCGAAAGCCGTGACGACGACGACGACCGCCGCGGGCTTCATCCGCCGGTAGAACCGGGCGAGCGCCCGCCGCTCGATCCGTTCGTCGAGGGCGGTGAGCCGGTCCGGCGTCTGGCGCCGGATGAAGGTGCGCCACTCGGTGCCGAAGCGGACGACCAGCCGATCCTCCTCGGCCTCGGCCGCCGCGCGGCCGGAGTAGGCCCGGCGGATCAGGCTCTCGCCGAGGCCGTCGTCGGGCGGCGGCAGCACCCGCCCGACGCCCTCGCCGATCGCGTCGAGGGCCGCCCGGCGGCAGGCGGGGTCGCGCGCCTCCGGGCTCTGCGATGTCGCGTCCATGCCGCCTCCCGCGGGTGCCAGCGTGTCGGTCCGTCACCCGCGGCTGGGCACTCTCGCTAGCGCGCCGCGAGGCCGACGGCGGCCAAAGCCGGCGCGAGGGTGTTGGCGGCGGTCGAGCCTTGCTCCAGCGCGAGGCGGCGAAACACCTTCTCGGCGATGCCGGGCAGGCCGCCGGCGGCCTTCACGATGTAGTTTGACTCGTAATCTTATCTTCCGTTTCCACTAAGTCATTGATTTCACATCACATGGGAACTCATATTTTTATGTCCACTGTTTGATTTCTATCGTTCCAAACGCCCGAATGACTCATATTTCAATTTCCTTGTTATCCGCCAAACCGAACTTTGTTCGCTGATAATTTATCGAGGGCTGCAATCGCCTACGAAGAGGCAAGTCAGGCGTCGAAGCAGCGGGATGTGAAGCTCAGGCAGTCAGGTAGGCTCGGATGAGTAGACGAGACTTCGACAAGGTTGATCGCGGCTCTGCATGCCGGGGTATGCCACTCGAGGTCGGCGGAAAAAATCAAGGCCCATGAAACTGGCGGCGATCGACGCGTAGCCGGCCGGCCATTGCGAACCCCTTCTCGCCAGGGGCAGGCCATCCTCGACGTGATGGCGAACTATATGCATCCACTCCGGGCAGGCCACGGTCGCTTCGGAGCGCTCGGGTGAAATCGCCGTCCCGGCATCATCACTTCAAAGCTTGGGTCCGCTCTCCCTCCAGCCGATGGCGAAGAACAGCCAGCAGTCGAGGACGTCGACCGATACGGAATTGAAATCGCGAACCACAACCGCCTTGCGTTTCCCGCTCCGAGGATGATTGAGCCAAGCCGCGATCCCATTGGCATCGATCCCGGCGCAGCCGCCGGGCCCCCGGGAAACCTAAAATCGAACGATCGCCATCTACGATTCGTTTGCCTTAAGTACTGTAATAAAGGCATGCCATCACAATGCTCCATTGCGCGAAGGCGACGCTTCGGCGCATCATCACAGAAGTCGCGAAGAGAAGGCTCCGATGACCCGGTTCGAGCTTACATCGACGTTCCTCCTGGAACGTATCCTTAAGGCCTAAGTGCCGCGCTCGAACCCTATTGGGTAGGCGCGCCCACAGGCCCCTACCGATACTTCCCCTTGGAACTACAAATCTACCGCGCTTAGACCGCATCTCATCCTTTCAGCAGGATGAATGATCTACGCGCCCGAAACGACCGTTCCGCAGCGGTCTAACCCGGCCCGAAGACTGCCGGCACCGACGGACTCCCAGTCCGCTCGGGTCTCCAAGCTACCCACGCCCATGAGCGTCCTCCGGAATTGGTCCCGCCGCTCGGCGAAGCCACGCCCGAAGACCACTCAAAATGCGCCTGGAGGCTACCTGCGATCACACGAGAGGCAACGAAATGAGCGTGCAGACAAACGATTTCCGCCGGCCACCACGGGCAAACCGGGCGACGGGTCCACCAGGGCCGTGGCCTCGTCGAAGCCCCCCCTGAGCGATCCAACGTGATGGAAGGAACGAAGGCGATGCATCCGAGATCACCAGCCGCAACCGCTCGAGCGAGAGGCCCACCATGCGAAAGCATAGGGGACGTCCTCCAGACGCCCCGTTCCCCTGGCCCCAGCCGTGATGGTTCGAAGGAGAAGCGAGATGAGACCCTCAGCGATCGACAGTCGATGGCCAAGCCGGTGGGCCCGAGCGCGGGGGCCACCATGCACGAGGACCGAAGCCGTCCGCCGGACGGTCCGGCCCTTGTTCGTAGCCCTCATGGTTCGACGGAGAAGCGAGATGCGACCATCGGCGATCGGAAGTCGAAAGCCAGGCAGGTGGGCGCGAGCGCGCGGCCCACCATCGCCCGGGGCAGCATCGCTGCCGCCGGAGATCTTTAACAGCATAGTGCCCAAGAAGGAGGATCACATCATGATGCGTCATAGTCGTTTCGCGGTTCCCGCGGAGATCAACCGTCCCGCCGATGTCGACTATTCGTTCACAGCGCCTGCGTTTCGGCAGGTCAGCGAAGAGGGGTCGTACAAGGCGAGCTTCCCATCGTGAAGCCCGGGTTTGAACCGGATCCGGCACCGGCCTTCGCATGGTGCGCGACGAGCCGTTGCCGGGCTCGGCTCCTTCCCCGTCCGAACAACCGCCTGCACGATGATCGCATCCGGCGACCGTTCGGACGGGGAAGGAGCTGCTGTCCCACCATCACTTCGGCGGCTTCCCACCGAAGGCTTCTATGACGTCGACATGCGACCTAGCCGCGCAACCGGAGACGAAATGGCTCACCAGAACGCTGCCCCCCTCGGTCTTCTCCGGGACGATGCCGAGAAGTGCGGATACATCGGACCTGCGGCATCGCCGGAGGTTAGGCATGCTGAGTTGCGTATACCCGACGCAAGGCTCGATCGCCCGAATCTCCAAGGAAGTCCCGATACGATTGATCCGTTCAGCGTCATCACCGGAAAGGAGAGGAAGCCCATCGGGCAAAGACATATCGTCGAGGCAGGCGGTCGAGTTGGGGCGAGCAACCCCATGACTTGTCGGGAAGGACGAAACCCGTCCGCCGCAAATACAATGGGATATGTCTACGACGCGGGTTCGGTGAGATCGTCGTGGACCTACAGAAAAGCTCCGCTACGCCTGCGCGACTATGGAGCGGGAGAGCCGGCCTACTCGTTTATTCATCGTCTGGCGTCCCGAAACGCCTATGGAGTTCGTGAATTCGCCGGCGCCTACGGGCTCGATTTTTCAGCGATCGTCCGGGGCGACCGACGAGAGGTTGGCCGCCTTTCGGCCGTGGCGGACGTCGATGCGGCCTCGCTCCTCGACGCGACCCCGGCTCGTGTGCGGGCCGGGATCTGGGTCGTTCGTGGTGAACGATTGATGGACCAGCATATCGAGCGGGGCCGGGACCGTATCTGCCCGGCCTGCCTGGCCGAAGATCGAGAAGCCGTCCCTGGAGAGATCGGTTTCGGCATCCGCCGCCGCGTCTGGTGGGATCTGAATTTTCTACACCGCTGTCCGACTCACGGGATGCCGTTGCGTGGAATGAGATCCGAAGCTTTGGTCGATCTCAAGGGCACTGCGGATGCCGCCCCGGAGAGCGGTTGCGGGTGGGAGGCCTATGTTCTCGGTCGTCTGGGTTTCACCCAGCGAACCGACGCCCAGCTTCTCGACCAGCTCAGCCTGAAGGCTGCCGTCGACATGGTCGCCACCTGCGGTGCAGTCGCCGTTCACGGAGCCGGCCTCAAGCTGCAATCCCTGCACATCGGACGAGATGCAGAGGCGATGCGTACCGGCTTTCGAGTCGCACGGAGCGATGACTCGTTCATAGCTTTCCTTAGGCATCTACGACATGAGGAGGTTGACGGATCGATGTCCGGGGCCTTCGGAATTCTGAATGCACGTTTTAGCAATACTCGAACCAAAAAGGAACCCGTTGCGAACTTGATGAAACGCTTTGAGGCCGCAGAGAAGCTTCGGCAGGAACTTCGAAGACATTCTGCAGAGACAATGGGCAAAAGTTTCGAAAAAGGTAGGGGCAAAGATCACTTCTGGATTTCTGCCGCCAAAATTTACCTCGACTTTAACTCAGACCGCATCCCCATTACTGCGAGGCCCGAGACTGGATCTATCTCTCTATCCAGGGCGCTTCGATCGAAGATCGGACCGATGAGGATCTTCGAGGCAATTCTCGACGGGCGATTGCTGCCCAAATGCCAAGTGCGCAGCTTCTCCGGCATACGCTCGATCTTCGTTTCGAGAGCCGATATCCGGAACATAGAGGCTTTGAAGGAAAAAACGAAACCTGAGTTGACAGCCGAAGTGTTCGGCAGACGGCTGAACATGCATGCCAAAAGTATCAGGAAGCTCGTATCGCATGGAATTATCCATAAAACGAATAGAAAGGCCAATCGATGCTACATTATCGAAGAAAGTGAATTTGAAATGTTCGTTCAGACGTATGTTACCGCGCGCGTAATTGGTTTTGCTCTTGGCATGCAGGCCAGCATGATTAGGAATATGTTGAAGAAAAGGTACGGAATCGAGCCCATACTTCCGAACGAGGCATGGTTGAGCCTATTCCGCCGGGCAGATCTACTCCGTTCTGGGCTGCCTGCACCCAAGATGCAGCTGGTTTCCGACGACTGAGATGGAGCCTCGCTCGACGTCGTCCGTCGCTCGTCGGAGAATTCCAATCACGCTTCGCTCGTAGAGCCGGATTTCAATCCGATCTCCGAGAGCGAGTTCGATCGCCGGGCGGCAGCCTCGTTCGGCAAGTCTGGAAAGGATGGACCTCGCACTTGTGCGGAGGGAGTGGGAAAGCTCCGTCGTCGACACGTAGCGGGTCTGGAAGCTCGCGACATCCGCCCGATCGAGCAGTCGCAGACGACGGGCATCCTTGATGGTGCGGATGTGGCCGGCGGCGACGATCAGATCGAGACCATTCCGCCGCATGCCGAGTGTCTTGCCTGCCTCCAGAGGACCTATCCAGGGGTCGTTCCTGGCCCGTGAGAGTTCCGCGATACCGGCCGAACGGATTCGGATGCCTGCAAGCCCGGGGGTCCCGAAGACCCGCGCGGTGGCCACGATCTGCCCATCCAGGATCGCGCGGCAAAGCGCGACGATCCCGACCTTACGGGCGGCGCGCACGATCGACACGGAGTCCGATGGAGGAACCTCGACGACGGGCGCGTTGCCCTGCATCCGATCGAGGATCGCATCGACTTCGATCGGATCGAATCTCGGATGTCGGAAGGCCGCGAGTGCCAACGGGCCGCGTGGAAGAATATCCGCGGCGACCAGCTTGCGGACGGAAGCGGGAGTGATGCCGAGCGTACCTGCCAGGATATCGACATTGATGAAGCGCCCGACGCGGCTGGCGAGCATCTCGACCTGTCGCCGGTCGACGGTCGGTCGGCATCGTTCGTCGACGTCGCTGCGCAATCCGGCTGCTTCCAGGATCGCGACTGTCCTGTCCCAACCGGCATCGAGGCAAGCCTTGGCCCTGCTGGCGGATATACGATCCGGTGTCGGTGGTTCGACGACATGCCGCTCCCAGCCCTGCCAGCACAGTTGATTCCGCCTCACGACGTTCGCGATGCGGTTTGCCATCCAGGACTGGAGTTCGCCATCGGGCAGGGCGGCGAACCAACTGTAGAGCTGACCGAGTTGCACCCGTAGTCGATCAGGCCTGCCCGGGGCGGCCAGTAGGGCATCGATCGTCTTCTCGATACCCTTGTCGCCCGTCCGGACGGCGTGAAAGCCGGCCAGCATCATGGCTGGTCGATCGGCGGGATCCGTCTTGCCGAATCTGACGTCGCGGCCGGCGGAAACGCAGCACCCGAGCCTCTGCATCAGAGCAATGGCATCACAGAGCGGCAGGGCGTCCAGGATGGCCTCCGGCACCCTCGGGCATCCTCCGAGCCGGCCGACCACGTAGGCGTCGGCGGCGGTGGCATGCGGCTCGACGACGATCCGGGGACTTCGGGCAAGATTGGCACCGCACCGACAGACCGTCACGCGCGCCCCGGCCAACCGGATGGTTCGATCGCACTGCAGGCAACGGTCGTTCAGGCGCAGATTGTGGATGGGACAGACCGAAACGGCTGCGACCGACCACCAGCACCTCAGATGTCGCATCGGGACAGTGCCGTCGGTCTCGCATGCGGCATCATCGGCCCAGCACGCGACGCAGCAGCACTGACGTTCATAGAAGACTTGAGCAGGTTCCAGCTTCTCGCCGTTCAGCAGGATGTGGCCATCCCGCATTCGCCGAGGCGAGTATCGATCGATTCCGTCGACCGTCTCGCGCCCGAGTATCGGCACCAGGGCACGCGTATCGCCGCGGGCGAGGAGCGTCGTCGAGACGCCCCGGCCGGCGAACGGATTTGCCCGCCAATCGCAGCCGTTCGCCTCGGCCAATCGGCGAGCGTAGCCGCTTGCCGGCTCGCCTGGGATATGACGAGGACGTATCGGAAAGGTCATGGCTACCCATCTCCTCTTTCGATCTCATACCGTCCTGGCCGTCTTCTCGTAGGTGGGCGCGGACGGCTTGCCCGATAGGGAGCCACGAGTCCGCGACGGCCGCGGCACGCGGCGGCGAGGGGCCTGTTCGTTCCTGGATGCCTGAGGCTGGAACGGGTTCGATCTTTCGCCGGAACGCTTCAAGGTCTCGTGCGCATAGGCGAGATAGTTGTCGGCGACGTGCATCACGCCATCCTCCAGACCATGCTCGAGCGCGATCAGGATCAGGCGCGTGACGCGCCCGAGGATGCCGCCCGTGGACGCATGTATCCTACCTGCACGCTTCGGATCCGAAAGGTTCGACGCCTCCGGAAGGTCCATGCCCTCTTCCAGATCCGCCAGGAAATCGAGGAACTCCTGCCGGTGTTCGATCTCGCTACCCCAGCTGAACGGTTCCACCGGAAACCGCATGCGGCAACGGCGGTCCAGCTGCGGATTGGCGTCCACCGGGCGTGCGGCCTTCTGCATGCCGCTCAGCACCAGCTGCACCCGGGTCTCGACGAGCAGATCCTTGACGAGTTCCGATAACTCCTCGACCAGTTCGTCGCGGGACGAGACGGTGTGATGGAACTCGTCGATGAACAGAAGGCGGGTCTTCTGTCCGACGAGTTGCATCCTCAGTCGGTCGAGGATCTGATGGCCGTAGAGTGCCCTCGGCACCTCGGCACCCAGGGCCCGAAGGATCTGGGTCGCGAGCGCATTGGTGGACCGGGAGCTCGAAGCGTTGACGAAGACGATCGGCCGCTCGTCGCCGTCGATGCCGTCCGTCAACACGAGTCCGTAGTTGCAGATCTGCGGAATCCGCCCCGTCGTCCGTACGATCCGCTGATATTCACGCCGGATCCATTCGCGCTGAATGGTCGACTTGCCGGTACCGGAGGCTCCGGTGATCAGCAGGAGCTGACCCGGTTCCCCGCGATCGTAGGCGCGCCGGGACCGCTCGATGGCTTTGATGCCTTCGATCAGATCCACGTGGTTGTCGATGAGAACGTGCCGGGCCCTGGTCAGGATGGCCTCTGCCTCGGCGGTCAGGAGATCCGTGGCGTCGTCGGCATCCTGGCCGACGTCGTCATCCAGGCCCGAGATCAGATCGATCTCGCACTCGAGGACTTCGTCGGCGTCAGAGGTCCGGAAGGCTGCGTCAGCTGAACGATGCAATGCGGAAGTTCCTTCTGCGGCGGGTCGGGACATCGACGGCGTTCGCGGACGCCGCCGACGGTATCTTGGACTCGATGTTTGCAGGCGAGCCCGCGAACTCGACGATGGCGCCGACGACCGCGGGGAGATTTCCCGCGTCTTCGACGTTCCGAATTTCTGCAGCCCCGCGGGCCGGCGCTACGCTCGCGATCGGCCGTCGGGACGGCCGTCGTGCAGAGTGTTCGACGACCTTCTCCGGCCGACGCGGCCTCGCATGGATGGGGGATGCGTCCGCCAGATCCGGCTCGTCATCATCGCGGTGATCGACGTCGTCGAACGCGATATGGGTCGTTTCGGGATCTATGGCCTCGACGTACGTCGCCTTCATCTCGGCCAGGTTGTCGAATTCCTGTACCAGAAGACGCGCCTTCCGACTGCTGGTCCTCTGCGCGGCGCGTTTGTTGTTCCGCGCCTCCGCAGGAGCGTAGAGACGCCGCTTCGCGGCATCCATGTCGGGCTGGTGGACCCGTTCATGCTTCTTCTTGCGAGAACGCGCTTCGGCTCGGATGACCAAATGATCGTGCACCGGGCGGCCGCGGGCCGCGGGGTCCGACGCGGCGAGTACGATCCATTCACCGTCGACAAGCAGGTAGGCTCGCCCGACGTCCAATGCGTCGATCCGCATCCTGTATCGGCGCTTGCCCGGTCCCTCTCGGTTCATCAATTCCTGGAGCGCCTCGGAACCGAAGCCGTAGAAGAGGTTCATCCATTCAACGCCGGTATGCTGGATCGTAACCTTTTCCTGTACTTTCGAGACGAGGGGAACGAGGTGATCGATCGAGGGCGCCATCTCCGGATGACGGATATCGGAAAGTCTTCGCCACGCGCCAGCGGGACTATCCTCGATGCCGCCGGCCCACTCCTGCATCCAGACGTCGGCAACGAACTTGCAGACGATCCAGTTGACCTGTTCCATGGTCATTACGGCATGATCCTCGGCGCGATAATCCGAGAAGCGATCACCGTTCTTGAACAAGCTGCCGGGCATTCCGGCGAACATGCCCTGCTTCGACGTCAGAAATTGCCGTTCGACGATGCCCTTCAGATCCGGTGCTCCCGCAGGCGTATGCTTGAGGCGGATGTTCAGTTGGCCGCACGTGACGACGAGATCGTTCGAACGATAGTCGGATCCCTGGTCAGTAAAGACGACACTGGGTTTCACGGTCGCGGAGTATTCGTTCGTGATACCGTCCAACTTCGACATCCAAGTTTTCGGCATCATCGTCATCCGGAGAGCCTCCTGGATGGTTGCAAAGCCTTTTTCCAGACCGACGTACCATCCCACGATCGCACGCGTCGCAAGGTCGATGACGACGGTCAGCGTGACTTGCTTGAAGGTCAAACCCGTGGCGGGATCGCGTACGACGATCGGCAGTTCCGTCGAGTCGATCTGAACTGCCTGGCCGATCCACTCGTAGCGGGGGCCGAGCGCCTTGATGCGATGCCTATGTTTCGACTTCTTTTCGTCGCCGCGGTAGACCTCCTTCTCCAGAGACCCCATACTGCGAATTACCTTGTAGAAAGACTGAATATTGGGGATCATTCCTTCGATTTCGGCTTCCGGCACGCCGGCTTTCCGGGCGACGGCGCGGATCTCGTCCCGGACATGCGGGAAGATCTTCGACGCCTTGGGCTGTTCGCGCTGCAGGTATTGATTGCGCGCGAACTCGTTCATGACCTTGACCGCTATGGGCGACAGCCGGGGAACCCGGTTGCCCTGGCGATGGCTTTGCGGGACCAGCGCCGAGCGAAAGCTGCCCGAGAGCTTGTAGCGGCGGTACCACTGGATCAGCGATCCGCCAGAGGGTGCCTGCGAGACGCCGCTGGGCTCGATATGCCTAGCCCAGCGCTTGCACCACCAATCGAGCTCCTTCGCCTTCAATACGATGTGCCGGTACTTGCGCTTCCGAGCAGCGCGAAAGGACGCGACACGGCGGGCATCCCGCAATTCAATCGCGAACTTCAGCAGGCGAACATACTTGTATCGGCGGATAGCCTCCGACTGCTGATGCTCGGCGAAGCCCGACAGGTCTCGGCGCATGTCCTCAATGAGCGTTGCAGGCAGTCCCTTGCAGGGCTCGGGCTCGATCCGCAGCCGTCGATCGACCCAGAGCATGACCAATTCGTGCCAGCTATGCGCCTTGGCCGGACCACCATCAATGGGTCTAAGCGCGATGCCGTCCTCCAATGCAGTCGTCGGCAACCAGCGAAGGCCATCGATCACCACGATATCGCGGCTGGTCAGCTTGAAGGGACCCATGTCCTACCTTCGGTTTTCGCGCTTCGCGCGGTGCATATTGGAGAAGGATCGACTGCCGCTATCTTCCGAGTCGGATCTGTCGGCTCGTTAAAACGCCACGCCTGTCGGCAGATGGATCTCAGCTCATACGAACGGAGCGTACGAGCGCTCGATCGTCGATCGGCTTCTCGAGGTCGAGTGCGACTTCGCGAAGTACGTGAAGACGCAGAACTGCGCCGAGCGTCCGTCCACCGATCCCGCTGGCTTCCCGGATCTCTGCGACCGTCTTCACCGATCGGGGAGCCGCTTTCAGTACTTCGCGTACCCGGTCGAGGGCTTCGACGTCCTCCCTGGGACCACAATGCTCGAACAACAGCTCGGCATTGCCGAAGACCGGTTGCCGACGGATCTCCATTTCGGTCCAAACCTCGAAAAGAAGATTCTGACGATCGAATTCGGTAGCAATCAGGCCGAGTTCCTCGGCCAGTGCCTCCGCCTTGACCTTGGGTTTGACTTGCACATAGATCGGCCGCGGGCGGCCGCGGCGTACGACTGCGAAGTCGGGGATATGGACCCGCCATTTCCGCGAACGCAGATCGTACCAGTCCACCTTCCGCGGCTGCGGGCGCACCTCCGTCGTGATGCCGTCCGAGCGAGCCAGCAAGAGAAAATCGTGCTCGAGCAGGGACTCGAACTCGATGATGCCTTCGAACGACGTGCCGTCGCTCCTCGATGCACCCATCAGATTTTCGAGATCGAACCACGGAACGACGCCGCAGAAGCTCGCGCGGTTCGTCTTCCTGCTCGCGGCGCGTACTCCGGTTATTCTCTGTAGTTCCTTAGGACGAAAAGCGATCATCGTCGTCGTTTCCTTCTGTTGATCGGACGCGAATGGAAGTCGTGGTGCAACTGGTCGCTCGATCGAGCCACCAAACGATCGATCAGGAGTATCGCGCCGGATGCAGTCCGCCCGTGCGCGATCGCCGGCGTAGTGGCGGCTCGTCGTGGTGGAAGGCTGGACATGGATCGGCCGGCCGCCGATTCCGACATCTTGGAGTGCACGGTGGCATTCCCGTCGGACATCTCTGGGATCGAGGGTGCGCCCCATTCATCGATTTTGGCTGCGGGAGCTTCGTGTTGCATCGTCGGTCCTCCTGAAAGTTTGGCTAGCTCTGTTGCGCATCCCGTCCCCTGCCGACGCAGAAGAGGGGAGATGCCTTCGGCGTTCAGCTCAGAAATCCATCGTCGGACCACGGCTTGCGCCGCATGCCTGTCGTCCCGATCATCGGATCGACGACCGATAGTTCTTCGAACTCGGCCTCAATAATTCCGGAGTAAACATCGCCAATTCCGACGCTGGACTTGATCCGGAATCGTCCGAAATAGGTTTTCGCCATGGGGTTCTCCTTGAGATGTCTGTTTCAAAAGATCGTCACGTATCTCCGGCAACTGCAGGGTCGGGCCCCGATGATCGCCTGAAGTCTTGAAGCTGCCGCTGATCGAAGCGCCGGGTCGTTCAATCTACTCGGCGTCCCCACCGCCACCGATCTTCGATCGAGAGCCGAGGGGTTCGATCTGAATTTAATTTGGCATGTCTTCGCCTGGCCACGTCTTGCAACGTAGCGTCGTCGTCGACTTTGCCGTCAGATCTCGATCGAACGGCCAGTCCGGCTCGATCTTCCTCGGATCGATTCGAAAGCTGTCGATCCGAGGCCGATCGTTGTAGAGATACGTTGTGGCGATAGTATTAAACATCAAGCACTCCTATTACAATTCAAATTCGAGATATTAGCCCTATAAGTCAAAGGTAATACTGAACAAGTAGTTGTCGGTTTTTTGGCTGGCACGCACTTGAACTTCGACCTGGTGATCCAAGGGCGAATTTCGAGCTCTGCTCCGGCCCACAGTGAGTTCCAGAGCTTACGAACGACATCCGGCCAGATCTCGGAGCCCGGTCCGCGACAACGGAGACGGTTCCGGAGAATCCGAAGGTTCGAGTGATGCTGGAAGTCCGGACTGGGAGCGGCCGGAATCTTCGGGTGTCGGGAGCCTCGACCGATATGCTATGGTCGTCTGGCGGCCCGCCGGTACCAGCCCAGTGGGAGCTAGGTCACCGTGCGCTGGTGGCGCGAAAAGTGCGGAAGAAACGCTGGCCGGCTGAGCGCCGGCCCTGTCCAGACAGGGGTTCGACGGTCGGCTTCAAGCCTGACGCGCAAGCTTCCGCATAACTGGTGGAAGTTCGAACCGGGTCATCGAACGGGTCCTTGAGGCAACTTTTTGGAAGATGCCTTCAGACCCTTGGCTCTGACAAGCATCATTTCAGATCTTGCCGAGACATCGTTACCCGTTGCTTGGCGGCAGCATTTAACAAATGTGGAAAATTGCGCCTATAATTGCTCCCAAGGCCATCACCTCGCTCGAGGTGACGACGCTTCAAACGAAGGTTGCGCGCATCGTTCCCCGCTCCAGAGGCTGGAACCGTGCCGCACGTTTGATGGGCGTATCCGGCGCGAGATGTGACCCGACCTCGACTTCGGCCTGGCCTGAACAGACCAGGGCGAGAACGATGTCCACCGAGTCGGCATCGTTGCTCTTCACACATTCGATGAGCCGCCCAAGAGGCACTCCGCCGGGGCTCTCGGACAATTCGCGTAGGATCCTGATACGATCGCCTGGGGAGATCTGCACCATTCGAGTGGCCCAGATCTGCCGCGCCACCGAACAACGCGGTTCGTCGAGCACAGTCGAACGATCAAGGGTGAGCGTATCCGGAAGCGAAGCGTAGACGCCGATGTCGATCGCGTCCGGTGCCGCGACAAGGAGCCGACGGCGATCTTCGAACCAGATGAAAACTTTGAACGAATCTTGCGACTGGCGCTCAGCCGGGACCGGTTCGATGAAGGAGATGCTTGGGTCCAGCGTGGCCTGGATCAGCAGGTCGCGGTGCCAACGTCGGGGATAGGAAACGGCCGACGTGGTCTTAAACGACCGGAAGCCAGGACGATCTGGTTTTGTGTTGATGATTGAGGGGGATAGTGCGGGGGACCTTCGTCGTAGCGACATTGACGCGACTCCACTTCGAGTCCGATCGGAAACGTGCATCCGCACCGTGACGGCTACTCGTCGACCGGGAATTCCGAGGGCTGCCACGCCTGCATCGATCGTAGAGGTCGTTGTCGTGGACCTCGGTCAGGCGCTGATGTTCCGTCTTTGAACCCGGAACAATCGGACTATGAAGGCCAAAATGGCCTTTCACAACGCATTTTCTTCAATTTTCCAATTCTGTGAATGTCGGTATCAAATGTAAAGATCGGTATTTCTACAAAGATCATATTAAGTAAATTGTGCTGCTGCGATTTTTAAAAATGGAAGCTGGTGCAAGGCAACAGTCACTGTGAGCCTTTTTTTGCCAACCAACTTTCCACGCTCCTAATGAAGGCGTCGCGCCGATCCATTCCGGCGGCAAGACACAGATGGTCGAGTTCTGCCGCGACAGCGACGCCAAAGTCATTCGGTTCAATTCGTTCGATCGGAAACTCGAAGGGTTTTTCCAGTCGCGCCATGAGGTCTAGAAGGCGGACCACTTCCATCGGAGGCCCGGAAGCAGCCCAGTTGTGGACCGTACGGAGAGCGACGCCATTCTCTCGCGCGAAGCCCGTCTGGGTCCGGTCGAGCCGTTTCAATCTTCTTTTGAAGTCGGATCCGTTCATGCAGTGCGTTCAAGGAACCGATGTTCGAGACTGCTACCTCCCGGCAGGATGCCATCGCAAGGTCGTTCCTTCCAGTGGCATTGTCGCTTCTTCCGACACAAGGAATGGTGCATGCAGGCACGGAGGACCGGCTTCGCAGTCGGGGGGCCGTCCTTGCCTCGAACCGCCGAGGCGTCCGCCCGGCCTTGCTAGGTGTGCAGTCCCGAAGTGAGGTGGGTTGGATCGTATCTGAAGCGGTCTGGATTGTCTGCCCAGGCCCGGCAGGTCGCTTCGTATGGCGTAAGGCCGCGTAGGGATTTGAGTTGCCGAGCGAAGTTGTAGGCATTCAGGAAGGCGGCGAGGTGGTCTCGCAGTTGGTCGTGGCTATCGTAATGGTAGCGCTTGACCGTCGCCTCCTTGAGGGTCCGGTTCATGCGCTCGACCTGGCCATTGGTCCACGGGTGGTTTGGCTTGGTCAGCCGATGCTCGATGTCGTGCGCCCGGCAGATCTGGTCGAAGCGGTTGACGCGGTACAGGGCAGTCGGGCCTCGACGGTTCTTGGGCAGCTCGGCGAACTGGATGCCGTTGTCGGTCAGGATGGTATGCAGGCGGTAAGGACAGGCCTCGATGAGCGCCTCCAGGAAGGCGCAGGCCACGAGCCGATCGGCGCGTTCGTGCAGCTGGGCGAAGGCGTATTTGGATGTCCTGTCGATCGCCACCCAAAGGTACAGCTTGCCTTCGCCGGTGCGAACTTCCGCGATGTCGATATGGAAGAAGCCGATCGGGTAGGCCTTGAAGGCTTGCTTACCGGGTTTGTCGCCGCCGACCTCGGGTAACCGACTGATCCCGTGGCGCTGCAGACAGCGATGCAGCGATGATCGAGTCAGGTGCGGAATCGTGGCCTGCAGCGCGTAGAGGCAATCGTCCAGCGGCAGCAGCGTGTACCGGCGGAAGGCGACGATCACCGCCTCTTCCTCGGTCGTGAGCACGGTAGAGTGCGGTGTCTTCGGTCCCATCGCCGCGTCATGAACGAAGGCTCGCTTACGCCACTTCGCGACCGTCTTGGGGTTCAGCCCATGCTGTGCGGCAAGCTCTTTGAGCGAAGCTTTCGATCGCTGTAGCGCTGCTCTGACCGCGTGCGTGGTCGTGGCGCAGCCGTGGAGAACCTGTCCCATAACGCCTCCTTATGCGAATGGCATGGAGCGCTGAGATCGTCGCCCCCTTCGCGCAAAAGGGGAACCCTTCTGAACCCATGGACGGGCATGCCTATGGCCGCGTTGGCTTCAAAAATGATCGATATATGATACATTGCTGAATGCAGTGTATGAGATATCGATCATGAGGACGACAGCCATCATCAGTATGGAGGAGCTCGAGAGCCTCCAAACCCTCGGCAGGCGCATTCGCCTCTGCCGGCTACGGCGAAATCTCAGTCAGCAGGAGCTCGCAGAGCGTATGGGCGTCGGACGGATGTCCGTCGTGTCTCTTGAGCGGGGCCGTCCAGGCGTAAGTCTGCTGACACTACTGAAGGCTTTGACGATTTTCGATACGTCGTACACGGCCCGGCTCGGCGATCTGCTCGCAGCCGATCCGATCGGGGAGGGCATTGAGGTGGTGACCGGCCGGCAGCGTGCAGCGCACGTGCCAGGGGTCGCCGATTTCTGATACGCTCGCTGTAAATGCCGCCGTTTATTTTGCCTGCCGGCGGGACAGCTTGTGGATCGGTATCGAACCATGGTTCGATACCGATCCACAGCCCATGCGCCCCCGTTCGAAATCCGCCCGTTACGCGAATGGCCGATCGGAATGGCGTTTGGATCTCGGCCCTTCATTCAGAAGCGGCCCTTCCGCATGCGACCCAACCCAGTCGCCTGGGTCGCCGTGGGCGCGTCCCATAAGCGGTCATCCGTAGGCCGTCCGGCAACTTCGGCTCGGGGTGGGAAGCGGTAACTGCCTTTACGTTCGGGAGCGGACGTTCCGGGGCTTAGGTCAAGACGAGATCCTGCGGTCGATATCGTATCGGTTCCGGTCAAGCCTTCGCATGGTAGACAGCGAGGAAGATCCGGACCGCCTCGTCGACATGGCCTTGCATGCGCTCGGTACCATGTTCATCCCTATGGGGAATGAACAGGCGCACCGGGACGATCTTTCCGATGATCAGCCCGATGAACATATTCGCTGCGAGTTCCGGGTCCTCCCCGATGAACGTGCTGCGAGCCTGGGCGTCCTTCAAGTATTCTGTCAGCTTGTGCAGCGTACGACCGGGGCACATGGCGTAGAAGGCTTCACCCAGGGCGGGATTACGCGAGACCTCGGCGACGATGATGCGTGCAAGCGCCGACATTTCCGGCATGACCATCGCTTCGTAGAGCTTCTTCCCGACAGCCTTAAGGACGGTTTGCAGCGGCCCGGTACTTTCGAGGTCGGTATCGATCCGCTGTCTGAGTTCGAGCGTACGATTGCCCACCACCTCGATGAACAGGTCATCCTTCGAACCGAAGTGGCGGTAAACCGTCTCGGTCGAAGCGCCGGCTTCAACCGCCACCAGTCGCATCGTGGTGTCCGAGAAGCCGTGCTTGAGGAACACCTGTTCCGCGACCGCCGCGATCTCCGCACGACGCCGATCGCCGCGTGGAACACGAACCCGCGAGCGCTTTTCCGAACCGACCGTTTCGCTTGACATAACCACCTGTTTCTAGATTAGAAACGAAACGTTCGGTTCAGATGTTCCTACCGGCTTCCGATGGGCGCGTCCACATTATCTCGCTGAGAGCTTAGCGAGAGCAGAGGCTTACGTTCCCCGCCATGCGCGAAGACGATGTAGACGACTTCCGATCGCCAAGGCGGTCCGCAAGCCGACGGGACATGCTTGATGTCGGCTCGATGCGGCGCGCAGGGGCCAGGTACGACGACAGCCATCCCGATGACGCCGACGGGCGGCGGCGCCCTCCCGACGAAGGTGCGCGTCCGAACCGGGACAGATCCGGCCGTGACGACGACGATCGATCGGCGCCTGATCGCCGTGACGACGAACGGCCCCGCCGCGGCCGCGACGAGCAGGATCGTCGCGACCAGAGGTCGGACGCCGGACGTGACCGAGGCCGGAGCGAGGATAGCGACGAGCAGGAGGACAAAAAGAACTCGGACGCGGACAAGGGCGACGACGGGGACGACCAGATAGCCCGAAAGAAACGCCGGCCGCTGGTGATCGGGATCGCGGCCGTGGTCCTGCTGCTGCTGGCCGGAGGTGGCCTTTATTACTGGCTGTCGACCCGGGGGAAGATCAGCACCGACGACGCCTACACCGACGGTAACATCGTCAACGTCGCCCCGCAGGTCGCCGGTCAGGTCATCGCCCTCGACGTCACCGACAACCAGTATGTGCACAAGGGCGATCCGCTATTCCGCATCGACCCGCGCCAGTTCCTCTACAGCCGCGAGCAGGCCCAGGGTCAGCTCGACGCCAACAACGCGCAGATCGCCAACCAGCGGCTCGGCGTCGAGATCGCGAAGAAGAACTTCCCCGCCGCGCTCCAGCTCGCGCAGGCGAACCTCGACTCGGCCAAGGCCAACCTCGCCCTGCAGCAGGCCAATTTCGACCGGCAGAAGAGCCTGCCCAAGCTGGCGACGACGCAGCAGGAGGTCGACACCACGGCGGCGAACTACCAGCAGGCCAAGGCCCAGGTCGAGCAGGCGCAGGCGCGCCTGGTCCAGGCCATGCCGGTCCAGCAGAACATCGGCCAGTCCGAGCAGCAGGTCGACCAGCTCAAGGGTCAGGCAGAGCAGGCGAAGGCGCAGGTCGACCAAGCTAACCTCAACATCGAGTGGAGCGTGGTGCGCGCATCCCAGGACGGCTGGGTCACGAAGCGCAACGTCAACGCCGGCGACTACCTCACCGCCGGGCAGCAGGTCATGTCGCTGGTCACCACCGACGTCTGGGTCACGGCCAACTACAAGGAGACTGAGCTCGACGGCATGCGCCCGGGGCAACGCGTCAAGGTCACCATCGACGCCTACCCCGATCTCGACCTGCAAGGGCACGTCGACTCGATCCAGCGCGGGTCGGGTTCGAAGTTCTCCGCCTTCCCGGCCGAGAACGCCACCGGCAACTTCATCAAGATCGTCCAGCGCGTGCCGGTGAAGATCGTCATCGACAGCGGCTTGAGAAAGGACGAGCCCTTGCCCCTGGGCGTCAGCGTCGAACCGACGGTCATGCTCAAGTGAGTGGTGCATCCGACGACTGGAAGCCCGCCCACAACCCGTGGCTCATTGCCATCGCAGTGACGCTCGCGGCCTTCATGGAGGTGCTCGACACCACCATCGTCAACGTGGCGCTACCCTACATTGCGGGGTCTTTGGCGGCATCAAACGACGAGGCGACCTACACGCTGACGGCGTACCTCGTCGCCAACGGCATCGTGCTGACCATCGCCGGCTGGCTCTCCGACACCATCGGGCGCAAGCGATACTTCCTGATCTGCATCGGCATGTTCACGGTCTCGTCGTTCCTGTGCGGCCTGTCGCAGAGCCTCGGGCAGATCATTATGTTCCGGCTGATGCAGGGCTTCTTCGGCGGCGGTCTGCAGCCGAGCCAGCAATCGATCATCCTCGACACGTTCCCGCCGGCCAAGCGCGGCGCCGCCTTCGGAGTGACCGCGGTGGCGACCGTCGTCGCCCCGGTGCTCGGCCCGACGCTCGGCGGCTACCTCGTCGAGCATTCGACGTGGCGGTGGATCTTCTTCATCAACGTGCCGGTCGGCATCTTCACGCTGTTCGCCAACGCCTACCTCGTCGAGGATCCCCCGGCCGAGAAAGAGAAGCGGTCCCGCGGCCTCGACTATGTCGGTCTCGGCCTGATCATACTCGGCATCGGCTGCATGCAGATCATGATCGACCGCGGCGAGGACGACGGCTGGTTCGGCTCGCCCTTCATCCGGACCATGGCCGTCCTCGCCTTCCTCGGGATCTTCGGCGCCATCTGCTGGCTGCTCACCGCGAAGAAGCCGATCATCGACCTGGGGGTGTTCAAGGATCGGAACTTCGCCGTCGGCTGCCTGCTCATCGGTGCCCTCGGCGCGCTGCTCTACGCGGGCTCGGTCCTGATCCCACAATTCTCCCAGCAGGTGCTCGGTTACCCCGCCCTCGATTCCGGCTTCATCCTATCGCCGGGCGGCGTCGCGGTCATCGTGCTGATCCCCATCGTCGGGTTGCTGATGAAGGTCGTCCAGACCCGCTACATCATCATGTTCGGGTTCGCCTTCATGGGCTGCGCGATGTTCTATTCGAGCCGGATCGCGCTCGACATCGACTTCCGGACCCTGGTCCTCATGCGCACGCTGCAGACGGCGGCGCTCGCGTTCCTTTTCGTGCCGATCTCCACCGTCGCCTACCTAACGCTTCCGCAGAAGTACCGTAGCGACGGTTCGGCGCTGTTCTCGATGTTCCGCAACGTGTTCGGCTCGATCGGGATCTCGCTCTCGACCGCCGCCGTCACAGAGCGGACGCAGGCCGACCAGGCGCACCTCTCGTCATTCATGACGCCGCTACGCCAGGGCTACAACACACTGATCCAGGAGAGCGAGCACACGCTCCGCTCGCTGGGACGCGCTGCATCGGTGGTGCATCAGCAGGCCGTCGCGCACACCTACCAGACCTACCTGAAGCAGGCCCAGGTGCTCGCCTACAGCAACGTCTACCAATACACCGCGCTCCTGGCGTTCCTCGTCGTGCCGCTGTGCTTCCTGATATCGGCCAAGACCGCGCAAGGCGGCGGCGGAGGACATTGAGATGACGCTCCGTCAATACCCCGAACGACGCGCCTACGCGGCGCTCGTCGCTTCCGTGCTCGGCCTCGCCGGCTGCACGGTGGGCCCGGACTTCGCCACCCCAACGACCCCGCTCGCGGAGTCGAGCGACTACCTCGACACTGGACTTCCGGTCCGTCGGGCGGGACGGCTCCTGTCGCGCACGACCGAGGCCGAGCCTGACGTGGCGTGGTGGCAAGCCTTCCGGGACCCGGTCCTGTCCCAGCTTGAGGACCGCGTCGCCGCGCAGAACCTCGACGTGCAGACCGCGACCGCCCGCCTGTTCGAGAGCCGGGCCCAGCTCGGGAGCGCCGCCGCCGCTGGGCTGCCGACGCTCAACGGCCAGGGCAGCGCCTATCGCCAGCAGTTTAGCAAGAACGGAACGATCGGCCTTCTGTCGAACTCGCTCGGAAGCCTTGGCGGCGGTACCGGCGGCGGCAACCCGACGGCGCCGCTGACCAACGGGTTCGAGAGCTACACCCTCGGCTTCGACGCGTCGTGGGAGCTCGACCTCTGGGGCAAGGTCCGCCGCTCGGTCGAGTCCGCCCAGGCCCAGGCGGACGCATCGGCCGAGCAGCGCCGCGATGCGCTGGTCTCCAGCCAGGCGGAGTTGGCGCGCGACTACGTGCAGTTGCGCGGGACCCAGGAGCTGATCCGGATCGACCTCGCCAACATCCGGGTCAACGAGCAGATCCTCGACGTCGTCAGGGTGCGTCAGCAGAAGGGTCTGGTCACGGGCCTCGACACGTCCAACGCGGCCCAGCAGGTCGAGTCGATCAAGGCGCAGCTGCCGCAACTGCAGCAGCAGGAGATCCAGCAGATCAACGCGATCTCGCTGCTGCTCGGCGAGCCGCCGCTCGCCCTGTCCCAGGAACTCGTCGCCGGCCGCGCGATCCCGCCGGTCCCGCCGCGCGTGCCGGTCGGGGTGCCGTCGAGCCTGGTCCTGCGCCGCCCCGACATCCGGCGCGCGGAGGCCAACCTGCATTCGGCGGTGGCCGAGATCGGCGTGGCCGAGGCTCAGTTCTTCCCGAGCGTGACGCTGACCGGCAGCCCGACCGTGAACTCGGTCGATCCGGGCAAGCTCTTCCGCGGCTCGTCGCTGCAATACATGAACATCGGGCCTTCGATCTCCATTCCGTTGTTCGAGGGTGGTCGACTTAAGTCGAATCTGGTGCTTCAACGTGCCCGCCAGCAGGAAGCGGCCATCGCCTATCAGAAGGCGGTGCTCCAGGGCTGGCACGACGTCGTCAACGCCCTGGCTTCCCTGCGCGGCGACGAGGCGCGCCGGGGCCGCTTGGCCAGGCAGGTCGCCGATGCGCGCCAGGCGCTGTCCCTGTCGCGGGCTCGCTACACTCAAGGCGTCGAGATCTTCACCACGGTGCTGCAGGCGTCGCAGACGGTGCTTCAGGCGGAGACCAACCTGTCTCAAGCGACGGCGGCGATCTCCACCGACTTCGTCGCCCTGTCCAAGGCGCTCGGCGGCGGCTGGGAGACTACGTTCCCGAGTGGCCGGACGCCTCCGCTCTCCCTGGCGAAGGTGGGGATCCCCGTCTCGGATGTCGTGCACGGCGCGCCCTTCGAGCAATGAGCGAATGCCGGGCGAAAGCGAGCGGGACTGCCCGGGGCACCCGAGACGATGCCGTAAGCGTCACGTCTGAGGGGGCGGGACCATACGAGGCAAACATATCATGTTCTTCCGTCTAACTACCCCGATCTTACTCGCCGTGACCCTAGCGAGCCCGTCCCTGGCACAACCAGGATCTTCGTCTTCCCGACCAACTATGTTTATCCACGGCAACTATTGTGGTCCGGGCAACAAAAGTCCCCTGGCTCCCATCGACGTCCTAGACGCCGCCTGCGCCCGTCACGACGCCTGCACACCGGACGATGCCCTTCCGTCAAAGGCCTGCAATCGTCGCCTTCAGGTCGAGGCGGAGCGGATTGCGAACGACCCGGGTCAGCCGACCGAACTCCGGATGGTTGCCGGCGTCGTCGCTTCCGGTGCCGCCATGATGCCCTTCGCCGAGGCGGGACGGATGACACACCGTGCCGTCATGGGCGGAGGCGGCGACTGACCGGCGGCGATGCCCTGGGGCGAATGAAGCGCATCGCACCTGATGCTCCTCGTCATCTGGTCAGACCCTCGATGGCGCTCCCCCGCCGGATGCCGAGGCTCCTCCGACGTTGATGCGTCGATAGGGGCGACGCGGAGCGGCCGGCTCCTCAAGCCGCCACGACCGGGATCTCGTCGAGTCGGGTCGTGTATCGCGGTGAGCGCATCTCGAATTTCGTGAACCACCCCCGCGTAGGAGCGAACCCTGCGGCGGCCGGAACGACCGTCCGCGCCCGAAGCGTCGGTTGCAGGCGTCGAGCGCAGCCATCAGCGCGGCATCCTGCTCGCGGTCGATCTGGCCAAGGCCGAGCATCGCCCGCTGCGAGGCATGGAGCGGCAGGAGGTCGGTCGTGACCACGCCGGCCTTGGAGTAGCGGAAGCCGCTCCGCCAGGTCCGCCGGACGCCGTGCGGCCTTCACCAGCACCAACGTGTCGTTGCTGGCTTCGGGCAGGGTCACCACCGTCGAGACCGAGCGTTGCGGTCGGGTCCGGTCGTGCTCCGAGGTGTGTGAGAAGACCGTGACGTGGTCCGTCCCAAGCCCCTCCCGGCGCAGCTTCTCTCCGAGCCGGCTCGCTTGGGTTGCGATCGCCTGCTCCATGGTGGTGAGATCCTCGACCCGGTCCGAAAAGCTACGGGTGACGGCGCACCCCTTGCGGGTGGCGGCTACCTCCTCAAGGTCGAGACAGGCGACGCCGCGCAGCTCCTGCACGAGGCGCTCGCCCATCACCGTCATGGCCTTACGCACCACCCGGGTATCGAGGTCGCGCATGTCGGCGGCGCTCTCGCAGCCGAGCGCCTCCAGCTTGCGGGCGTTCGCCGGGCCGATAGGCGCCCCCATGCGCGACGCCGTCCACGCTCCGCTTCACTTGGCGACCCGCAAGCGGACGTTTCCAGGTCCCGCTAAGGGTCGTGAGCGGGCGGGACGGTAATGTCCGTTTCTGCCAAATCCCGCTCGTAAGCGGACCGGCGAAAAACCACCCATGTCGGTCGTAGAACGAACCGGCGGGGGCGTGAGACCTTGGCCGCGTCCGCCATCTGCCGTCCGTTCATGCCGCCGGGCAGGCCGACCCGGTCACCAGCAGGTCTATGCGCACGTCCGACTGCAGCACCTTGAGGCCGGAGGCGCCGTCGCCCGCCTCGATGGCCGCGTAGCCTAGATCCTCTAGCACCTCGGTGACGAGCATCCGGACGGTGGGCTCGTCGTCGACGACCAACACCGTCTCGCCAGCCTTGGCCCGGGCCGCCGCCGAAAGGTCCGGGACCGCCTCCGACACATCCGCCTCACCGCGGTGGCGGGGTAGGTAGAGGCAGACCACCGTACCGTTCCCAGGCTCAAAATAGATCCGCACCTGCCCGCCGGACTGCTTGGCGAAGCCGTAGATCATCGACAAACCGAGGCCCGTACCCTCGCCCATCGGCTTGGTGGTGAAGAATGGATCGAACGCCTTGGCCACTATGTCGGGTGCCATGCCGGTGCCGTTGTCCGAGACGCACAGCGCCACGTACTGCCCCGGCTCCAGGTCGCGCTCGCGGGCGGCGGTCCGGTCGAGCCAGCGGTTGCTCGTCTCGACGACGATGCGGCCGCCGTCGGGCATGGCATCCCGGGCGTTGATGCAGAGGTTGAGCAAGGCGTTCTCAAGCTGGCTCGGATCGACCAGGGTCGGCCACAGGCCGCCGGCGCCGACCACTGTTCTTCAGCAACCGCAACATCGAGGACGCGCTCTACGAGTTCCTCGACCACGCGGGCAATCCCGTCCAGGTTCTCGGCATCGCGGACTTCAAGGCACAGCTGGAAGACCAGATCGCGACAGGGACCTACGAGAAGGTCACCGCCAGGGCGGCGTGAGCCTCCGGGACGCCGAGGGTGCGAATGCCATCCTCGGCGTATCCCACGCGGCGCTCCGGCCCTCAGGCCGGCAGGCTTACTTTCGCCCTCAGTGTCTGTCCGGCGACATATTGAGTGAGGTGAGGGGTTTGTGATTCAAGGCTGCCTGTGTGGAGGCTGCCGATGTGGACGACTGAGAACCGGACCCGCTACGATCGAAGCGAGCTTCGTTATCCGA
>NZ_VRVF01000051.1:0-36565 GCF_008040045.1 Methylobacterium sp. WL8
ATCAGTCGATGCCGCAGGCTCGCCCGTGATCACGAGGCGACGGCCTCTTCCGCACTCGCCTTCTTCGTCCTGGCAGCAGCCATGATCCTCGTCAGACGCCTGGCACGAGCGTTATGAAACGGGGTCTAAGAGATCTCGCCTAATTTCGAGGCCACCAAATTGCCGTCGCGCGATTTCCTGGCCGACCTGAAACAGCAGGAGCCGGATTAGGTTCTGCATCTCAGACGTGCCGTGCTCTTCGATCTCTGCGTGGGCTGCGAGGCATACGTCGGCTATGCGCTCGAGTTGTCCTTGTGTCGCCATGGCACCTCCTCCATTCCTAGCTGAGGAATGTGCCTAATCTGTTGTATAATTCCGGATATAACACACGCTAAGTTGCAATCCAAGGAACAAAGCTCGCGTGGAAGTTTGATCTCTTTTCGGGAGCGCGGTATGTCGGTTGTGCACAACCAGGGTTGGGGGGGGCATGCTGAGCGACACAAACTCTGATGGCGGCTCAGATAAGCTCAGCCCTGCCCTCAGTCGCCTCGCCGAGGCCCTCGACATCGCGCCGACGGCCTTTTTCGACGCGACCGCTAGCGATCTGGGCCAGACGACCGAACTGCTGCGCTCGTGGCACGCGATCTCGGATAAGCACGATCGGGAGAAGGTGCTGGCGATCATGCATACGTTTGCCTCGCGCGCGTGAGGCGGATGCCGGATCAGGTTTCATAATATTGGTTGTGTGAACTGTAAGTCATTTGTGTAAGGGGCTGATGGTCCCCGCAAGTCCACTTCACATCTGTTCTGGCCTTAAGTTCTGCCAGGCCCATCATCCTGCAAGCGGTCGTTCCCGACTTCTGCAACGGGTGGATTTCTGTCTGTCCGCTTTCGGGTGGCAATAGCGTGGAGCGGACGTCCGGCAGCAGTGCTTGTCCTCGACCCACAGGCGGAGTTGTCCCACCTTGTCACTCACGCCAGGATGAGGCTGGACCTGGGTGAGGTTAGATGATGTGGCAGCTACATTGGCTTGAGGCGTCCGGTGATTTGGGTCCCTGGCGGAACATCGTCGCCGGGGAGGTCGAGATCGCCAGAAGGGCTGTGGCGCGCGTGCTGCCGGTGCCGCCGATCGACATCCTCGTGCAACGCTTGCCCGGTGAAGTGATCCCGGAGACCGGCACGACGGGGCAAGCCATCCGCCCTGGCCTGTTCTCCCTCACTATCGATCCCGATAACCCCAACTTTGCGCCCGCGCTGAGAGATGGGGATCTGCGCCGGACCGTGGTGCACGAGGCCCACCACTGCATGCGCATGGCCGGTCCCGGCTACGGCTGGACGCTGGGCGAAGCCCTCGTCAGCGAGGGCCTCGCGGGGCAGTTCGTCAGCCACCTGTTCAACTCCCCGCCCGAGCTGTGGGAATGCGCCGTGACCGACGAGGTACTTGCGGCCAATCTGCCGGACAACGCCACGCTCGTGAGCAACGGGCACGACCATCGTGCATGGTTCTTCGGCTTCGGCGGCCGGTATCCGCGCTGGCTCGGCTACACCCTTGGCTACCGTATCGTGGGCGATTGGCTAGAAGCAGGGGCCGACCTTAGCGGTGCCGCATGGATCAATGTTCCCGCGCACGTGGTAATCGACGCCGCGCGCGAGCGCACATTGTTGAACATCTGATGCCACCCCCATTCGAGGTCGAGTTGGCCGAACACGACCCCCGCTGGTCAGAGGCTGCTGAGGCGCAAGCCGCGATCCTGCGCGTCGCGCTCAATCCAATCTTGCTTGCCGTCCACCATATCGGATCGACCGCTATCCCAGGTCTGACGGCAAAGCCCATCTTGGATCTTATGCCGGTCGTCGGCGACCTCTATGTGCTGGATCGGCGCAGAAGTGACCTCGAAGCAATCGGCTTCGCATGGTGGGGCGAGTTCGGACTGCCGGGGCGGCGCTACGCCACGAAAGACGAGTGCCATTCTGGGCGGCGGCTCGTACAACTGCATTGCTTCGCCACGGGATCTCCCGACATCGAGCGCCACCTCGTATTCCGCGACTACCTTCGGAAGAGACCAGAGCTCGTTACATCCTATGCGCATGAGAAAGTCAGGTGCCGAGCGCTCTACCCCGACAACTCTCACGCGTATGGCGCATGCAAGAGTGCATGGATCGACGCAGTCGAAGCTGCGGCCTTGGCTGATCGGCTGATTTCCTGAGTGATCAGCGGCCACTTTGGAGAACCGCAAAAGGCGATCCAAATGCCCGAGTTGGGTCGGATGCGGAACGTCCGCTTATGGACGCAAGGCCGGGGTCCGCTTCCCACACGATGCGGACCTTCCGGGGGGGTACCAAGTGTTAGATTGCCCTGATTTTGTGGGTCGCCGCCATGTCGTGGATGGGCTCCCGGACGGGCGGTCATCGTACCGCCTCGACCGCCTCCCGGGCGTCGCGGTGGTCCTCCTTCGAGGCTTCGGGCGCATCCTGCAGCATGGGCGCCCGCGGAGCCCGGCACAGGCTGACGGAGATCGGGAAATGATCCGATCCGACGTCGCCCAGGCGCTGCATGTCGGCGAGCAAAAAGTGCTCGCTGAAGAAGACGTGGTCCAGCGGCCAGCGCGCGAATGGGTACTGCGCGTGGAAGGTCGAGAACAGGCCGCGTCCCTGACGGGGGTCGAGCAGCCCGCTGACGTTCTGGAAGATCTGGTTGGTGCGGGACCAGGCCACGTCGTTGAGGTCGCCCGCCACGATGGTCGGCCCCTTCGTCCTTGCGACCTCGCGCGCGACCATGACCAGTTCGGCATCGCGCGGCGCGCTGCTGTGGGCCGGGCCGGGAGGACGGGGGTGCAACCCGTGGAAGGTCACCGCCTCGCCGCCGGGCAGTTCGATGGTGGTGCGCAGCGACGGGACATCCTCCTGGAGCAGGAAACGGACCGTCGGATCGCGCAGGGGGAGGCGCGAGTAGAACAGCAATCCGTAGGTGTTGTCCTGGGGCTGCTCCACCCGGTTCGGGTATCGCTCCCGCAGCGGCGCCATCGCCGACAGCCAACCGGCATCCGTCTCAAGAAGCAGCACGATGTCCGGCGATTGCCGCTCGATTACGTCGAGAGCCGCCGCATAGTTCCGGTTCGACTGCAGCACGTTGAGGACGACTAGGCTGACGCGGCCACCGGCATCGCAGGTTTCCGCGGCTTTCGCCTGGGTCGCGACCAGCGGCGTGAACGGTAGGATGTGGCTCGCCTGCAGCGCCAGCGAAGCCAGCATCGCACCCGACAGGGTCAACGCCAGGGCGTCCTGGGACGTCGCCAACAGCGCGACGATGCAGGCGACGAGGGCGACGGCGATCTGCAGCCTGGGAAAGTCCAGGCTGCGCACGAAGCCGAGGTTGGTCGGGATCAGGGGGAGGAAGGTCGCCATGGCAAGCAGGACGGCAAGGACTTTCAGGGCGGTCGTGAGGTACTTCAAATGTCATTCCGGCGGTGAGGCGCTGCGAAGGGTCGGATCGGGGCGAGGATCACCCAATGGGCACGACCATCGCAAAGTGCATCCCGCCGGCGTCGATGGTGCGCTCGAAACGGCCGCGCAGACTCCGTTCGATGGTCTGCCTGAGGAGGCGGGAGCCGAACCCGGTGCCGTCGGCCTTTTCCGCCTTAGACGGTGCCACGCCCTCTTCCCAAGTCAGCCGCATCTCGTGACCGTCGACATTTCCCTTGAGCCGGAGGGTCCCGCCGCCGGACAGGGCCCCGTACTTCGCCGAGTTGGTCGCGAGCTCGTGGAAGATCATCGCGTAGTCGTTGACCCGACCAGGCGCCGCGGTCGCAGTCGCGTCGATGACCACGTCGATGTTGGCACCATCGCGGTAGGGAGACAGGATTCGCTCGGCAAGGTCCTGGAGCCTGACGTCGCCGAGGTCATGCTTGTGCGAACGGGTCGCCAGCGACGTCGCCTCGTGCAGGACGCCGAAGCGCCGGGACAGGTCCTCGGCGAAGTTAGGCGTCGACTTGGCCTCGCGGGCGACAATGGCAGTCAGGGCGCGGGCGACCGTGAACATGTTCGAGACGCGGTGTTCGAGCTCGGCCGTCAGCAGGTGCTCGGCCTCCTCGGCCCGCTTGCGGTCGGTGATGTCGAGGAAGATGGCCTGAACCCACTCGCCGACCTGGCCGGCGTCGCCGCCGACGCCGCGCGCCGAGATCCAGCGGGCGTCGGGTCCGTCGCCGATGCGGAAGTCGAAGCTGTAGGGGCCCGGATCGGTCGCGCTCGCGTCCCAGTCGATCATCATCCCATGCCGGTCCTCGGCGTTCACCTTGGCGAACAGGTCGTCGATGGGGACGACGGACTTGGAGGTGCCCCAGAACTCCTTGCAGAGGGCATCCAGCTGGGCCAGGCGCCGGCTCGGCGACCATGCCCACAGGGCGACACCGCCGCGGTGGATCGTGCCGGTGAAGTTTTCGAGCGTCCACTCGTAGTCGGTCGGCGTCGTATCCTCGGCCATGCAATCCCTGGGTCGATCCTGAGTCTCGGCGATGCCTTTCGCATCGCCGCGAAGGTAAACCCTTCGATGGGGAATTGGGTCCACGGCCAAGGTCAGGGCGGTACCGAAGGCGAGAGCGGCAGCGGCACGTTCGACATTACGTTTGCCGCAAGCAACCCATCCAAGCCTGACCTGTTGAGATGCCATGTCGATGAAGCGCGCCCTCGAAGCATCGGTCATCCTCGTGGTCGAGGACGACGACCTCGTCCGGATGAATGCCGTCGAAATGCTGGAGGACGCCGGCTTCTCGGTAGTCGAGGCGCACCATGCCGACGAGGCCTGGGCGATCCTGCACGAGCGTTCGGACATCGGGGTGGTCTTCACCGACGTCGACATGCCGGGCTCGATGTGCGGCGTGACCCTGGCCGAGCGCGTCACAGAGAACTGGCCCGATATCCGTTTGGTGCTGACGTCGGGGCGCCACCGCTTCGCCCATGAAGAGGTGCCGGACCACGGCCTGTTCGTGCCCAAGCCCTACCGGGCATCCCAGGTCATCGACGCCATACACAAGGCGGACTGAAGTCGGAGTGGGGACCCGTTAGTCCCTCGTGATCTCCGCCAGCGGCGCCTCAGCCGTGAATACGATGCCCCGCGGGCGGTATTCGATCTCGGCCGTCCCGCCGATCTCCTGGGCGAGCGCTCTCTCAATCATTCGGGAGCCGAAACCGGTTCGGGTCGGCCGCGACACTCGGGGGCCCCCCACCTCCTGCCACTGGAACCAGAGCCGGTCGGAACCGGACCTGTCCGCGACGTCCCAACTCACGATCACACGTCCGTCGTCCAGCGAGAGGGACCCGTACTTGACGGAGTTCGTCGCGAGTTCGTGGATGGCGAGGGCGAAGGCCAGGGCGACGCGAGGTGCAAGGCGCAGGATCGGACCGCCGATCTTGAAGCGATGGTCCTGCTCCACGCCGAACGGATGCAGCGCGGCGATAACCACCTCCGTCAGGGTCGCCCAGTCGCCGCTGCCCCGTGCCAGCATCTCCGTCGCGGCCGACAGGGAGCGCAGCCGCGACTCCATCGCAACCTGCGCCTCCTCCAGGGAGGCAGCGCCGCGCAGCGTCTGTCGAGAGATGGATTGGACGGTCGCCAAGGTGTTCTGGATGCGGTGGTTGAGCTCGCCCGCCAGGAGATCCCGGTGCTCCTCCGCCCGCTTGCGGTCCGTGATGTCGAGGCTGATCCCGGCGATGCTCAGCGGCGTCCCGTCCGCACGGTACGACGCCTGCCCACGGAACTGCAGCCAGCGGGTCTCGCCTTGCTGCGTGATGACCCGGATCTCGACGTCGTAGTCCGAGTGGCCCGCGATGGCGGCGTCCCGGGCCGCGAGCTTCCTGGGAAGGTCGTCCGGGTGGATAGCCGCCAGCATCTCCTCGTAGGTCAGAGGGTCGTTGGGTGCGCGTCCGAGATTCTCCTTGAACCCGTCCGACGAGACGAGGCGCATCACGCCGAGATCGAGCGTCCAGGCTCCGAGGCGCCCGGCCTTCAGGGTGAACCGAAGGCGCTCCTCACTCTGAATGAGTTCGAGGGACCGGCGTGCGGACTCCGCCTCCAGGGCATCTCGGTCCTTCTGAAGGAAGACGAGACGCTCCTTTTCAAGGGTCACGTCGTATTGCGAGGCGAAGTAATAGGTGAGCTCTCCGTCCTGCGCGAAGACCGGCGAGACGAGGAGGCGGTTCCAGAACGCGGTGCCGTCCTTGCGACGGTTCTTAATATCGATCTCGATGGTGACGCGTCGCTCGATGGCATCCCGGATGCGGGCAACGTCCTCCGGGTCCGTCTCGGGACCCTGGAGGAAACGACAGTTGCGTCCGATGATTTCCTCGCGGGCGTAGCCGGTCAGCTTCACGAACGCTTCGTTCACGTACACGATAGGATTATCGGGCAACCGCGGGTCGGTGATCACCATCGGCATGCGTGTCGCGCGAACGGCGGCCGCAAATGGATCTGAGCCAGCGACGGTGCTGGTGATCTCGGCGTCGATCCGCGCGCCGTCGGCATGGTCGTTCAAGATGGAAAAATCCTGTTGATCGGAATCGTTCTACAGAGCGGATCCGGTCATGCCAGAGGTGTGGGTGTCACACCGTCCAGCGACGGTCCTCGGAGGGAAGAACCTCGTGCGTGTCGACGGCCCGATCCTTCAGCGAACCGCTTTCCACGACGCCGAAACGGACCCGGTCATCGTAATTCGCTTACAGGACGAGGATGAGCCCCTTTCTCGGGCGGCACTGGCTACGCCGTGTCCTGGGCCTTTCTCGTCGCCCGACCGTCACGCGGGCGCCCCTGTGTCGCCCTCGTCCAGCGCAAGGTAGCGGACCAGGAGTTCGCCCGTGGCCCGGGCCACGTAGTCGGCCATGCCCTCGCCGGCATGGGGCGGGACGATCTCCGGTAGTCGCATCCCGCCCAGGGTCGCCAAGAGCTCGGAACGTGCCATGCCGGACTCGATGGCTTCCTGGATCGCCTGCGCCTCGTAGGCCGACGGAAGCATGTTCAGACGCGGATGCCAGGGGCGGTCGGAGCCCCCGGTAGGTGATCGGGACCGATGCCGGGCTCGACCGGTTCATCGATGGGCGGCTCGTCGAAAGGGGCCGACGGCTCGTCCGGCCCAAGTGGTCGCTCGCCCGGGAAAGGTCGCGGCGGCATCTCGCTTGGGATGTCCCCGCCAGGGATGGGATCGGGCATGCCGGGATTGGACACTGTCGAGATCTCCATGGCTTCTGGTGATAGATGGCCTGTGGGCCGGACGTGCGCCCGGAGCGGCACGACGCCCGGCCCTGCGGCCATGCCGGACCTGATCGGGGGACTCAGGTGGCCCGGCAAAACTTCGGGATTGTCTCGCCACACCCCAGGAGGTGTTTCGCGAAGACCGGGAGATATATCCGGATTGTCGGTACTCAATGATACGGAAGCATCATTTTCGCAGGGGATTTCATAGTGAAATCCCGCAGAACGCCGACGGTCCGGTTCTTGACCAGCCATCCGGAGGCTAGCCCCCTGGCGTACCAGGCGCCTGCTCTGGACATCCGGCGAGATCCTCGAAGGAGCCCCCGTAGCCAAGGGCGATGGCCTTCCAGATGGCGAGGCGTTGGTCGGGGGCGCGCTCAAGCAAATAGCTGTCCAGAGCGGCCCGAACCTGGGCGGCCAAGGGCGCGGGATCGAACGATGGAGAGGTGGTCGTATCCTCGTCGGCTGGCATGTCCGCCGTCACGAAAGCCCCAAGGTCGCCGCGAGGCGTTCGCGCGCCCGGCTTACCCGGCTTTTCACGGTGCCGACCGGGCAGCCGAGGATGGCGCCCACCTCGTCATACCCGAGCCCATCTACCGTCGCGAGCATCAGGGTCTCCCGCTGTTCGGCGGGAAGAGCATCCAGCGCGGCCTGCAACTCGAACAGGGCGATCCGATGCTCCTGGTCCGGAGCCGCAGACAACGTCCCCGCGAAAACTCCGTCGACGTCTTCGACCTCACGGCGCAGGCGCTTGCGCTGGTTCAGATGGGTGTTGCGCAGGATCGTGAACAGCCAACCGACGAGGTTGGTGCCGGCTTGGAATTGAGACCGATGTTCCCAAGCTCGCATCAACGTTGCCTGGACCACATCGTCGGCCTCCGCCTCGGAGCCTGTGCGAAGGCGGGCGAACCGGCGCAGACGCGGTACGAGCGCGATGAGTTCGTCGCCGAACTCCTTGGTGATCTGTCGTTCCGCCTCGGCATCGAGCAAGGCCGCCCTGAGCCGAAGCACCACCTGCCCAAGCCGCGTGTCGAAACCGACCGTATCCACACTGGGAATGAGTTCGTTCAGTCGCCGTCCGATCTGATCCTGGACATGACGAGGCAGTCCCTCGCTCGGCGAAGGTTCAGGGGGAACTGTGCTTAAGTACATATGTGCAGGCTCGAACTTTTCCGGGTGACGACCGGGTCGCGTCCGCCCCTTTACGCCGGGAATTGCCGGATGGGTTTTGGCTGATCGTTCACGTTCACGTCAATGATCTGGATATACCAGCCGCTTTCTTGCTTCGAACCGGAACCGTGGTCGGAGATGGCTGTTACGGGCTGCGTTGATCCAAGCGGAAGGCGGCCGAAAGTGACGGTGGGTGTCGACAGGCACGAGCTCCGGCAAATCATTGCCGGCCTCAGCGAAGGCGTGATCCTGGTCGAGCCCGATCAGACCATCGTCTGGGCGAACGAAGCCGCGCTCGCGATGCACGGCGCGGAGACGGTCGGCGAACTCGGCGAGACGGTGGACGCCTACCGTGAGCGCTTCGCCCTGCGCTATCGCAACCACCACACCCCGAACCAGTATCCGATGGAGCGCGTCGTCTCGGGCGAACGCTTCCACGACGTCATCGTCGACGTGAAGCGGACCGATAGACCTGACGTGGACTTCGTCCACTCACTCCGAAGCTTGGTCGCCACCGACTCCGACGGCAACCCGAGCTGCCTTGCGCTGATCCTCAAGGACGTGTCGGAACAGTTCGAGGCGGAGGAGCGCTTTGAGGCCACCTTCAACGCCAACCCGGCCCCGGCGGTGATCTGCCGACTTTCGGACCTGCGCCACGTCAAGGTCAATCTCGGGTTCCTGGAGATGACAGGCTACACTCGGGACGCCGTTATCGGCCGCAGCGTCTACGAGGTCGACGTGCTGGCCAACGCCCGCAACCGTGACCTTGCGATCAACCGGCTCAACGCCGGTACCACCATCCCGCAGATGGAGGCGTGTCTCGATCTGCCCGACGGCGGCACCCGCTACGTGATCGTCGCCGGGCAGCCCATCGAGTTCGGCGACGAGCCGTGCATGCTGTTCAGCTTCGCCGACCTGGACCTGCGCCGAAAGGCGGAGACGGCCCTACGACAGAGCGAGGAGCGCTTCGCCAAGGCGTTCCGCCTGACCCCGGTGCCGACGCTTCTGGCGCGTGTCGACGACTTCGCCATCACCGGGGCCAACGAGGCCTTCACCCGGGTGTTCGGCTATGGCGCCGACAAGGTCTCGGGGCGCTCGCCGGCGGATCTCGGACTCTGGGTTCACGACGTGGCCCGGACCAGGTTCGAGTCGGCGGTGGCGCGGACCGGTTTCGTGCTCGGCCTGGAGGTCTGCCTCAAGCACGAGGACGGCGCCAACTTCGACTGCCTGGTCTCGGCCGAGCGCGTGGAGATCGGCTCCGAGAGCTTCGCCCTCATGGTTCTGCAGGACATCACCGACCGCAAGCGCAGCGAGCGGGAGATGTTCGAGGCGGTCGAGGCGGTGATGGCCGACACCTCTTGGTTCAGCCGCGGGTTGATCGAAAAGCTCGCCAACCTGCGCCGGCCGGGCACCGACCACGAGGACGGCATCGTCCCGAACGTCACGGTGCGCGAGCGTCAGATCCTGGACCTCATCTGCCAAGGCCTCGGCGACGACGCCATCGCAGGGCGGCTGAACCTCTCGAAGAACACGGTGCGCAACCACTCGGCGTCGCTCTACCGCAAGCTCGGCGTCCACAAGCGCACCGAGGTCATCGTCTGGGGCCGCGAGAACGGCTTTCCGACGGCAGCGACTGGAAAATAAAAACCTGACAACCGGTACGTCTGCATCATTGCTCGCCGGGATCGGCGGGCCACCTGACGAGTGCATGAATCGTCCAGGCTTGGGAGAGCATCGTGAACGCGCGGAAGTCGACCGACACGTCCGAAAAGACCAGGGGCTCGATCATGGAGGCCATCGGAAAGCTGGTCGGCGATCCCAAAGTCGAGGCCGAGGGCAAATCTAAGCAGAAATTGTCGAAGCCCGAAGCGAAACTGAAGCCCACCCCAACGGCATAGCTTCCGTCATACGCCTCATCTGACGAAACCACGTCGAAGATTGATTAGGACAAAGATCATGGTTGATACGGATCGCATCACGGGCGCCGCCAAGGAACTCGGCGGCAAGGTGCAGGGCACGGTTGGCGACCTCACCGGGTCGAAGCGGGACTCGGTCGAGGGCCGCGCCCGCGAGGCTCAGGGCGCCGCCGAGAACCTCTACGGCCAGGCCAAGGACACCGTGCGCGACGCCGCCGAGACGGTGGCCGACACCGCCCGCGACCTCGGCGGCAAGGTTCGCGACACCGTCGGCAGCCTGATCGGGTCCGACGACGTCGAGCAGCGCGCACGCCGCGCCCAGGGCGCCGCGGAGGACGCCTACGACCGCGGCGAGCGCTACGTCCGCCGAGCCGGTGGTCAAGCCTACGACCGCGCCGGCGATGCCTACGAGGACGGTGCCCGTGCCCTGCACCAGGGCGGCCGCGAGGTCACCGGCCGGATCGCCGAGCATCCCATCGCTGCACTGCTGGTGGTCGGCCTGCTTGGCTACGGCCTTGGCTTGCTCATCCACGGCCGCGACTGATCCGCACCCGCGATTGATCGATCCGACCGCGCGGGGACTACGCGGTCGGATCGCAGAGTTCCACCCCGCCGACTGACCCATCGAACGACCGAATATCTCGGACGACCGACGACCCGGAGTACCTGTACGTGTCCACTTCCCCCATCCTCACGACCCCGACCGCCGCGGCCTCGGCCGACACCCGCACCGTCCTGCTGAACCAGGTTTCGTGGGGCGCGATCTTCGCCGGCGCCGTCACCGCCCTGGTGACCCAGGTCGTCCTCAACATGGTCGGCGTCGGCGTCGGCCTGTCCAGCGTCGGCGGTCCCGCCGCCGACAACCCGACCGCCTCGACCCTGTCGATGGGCGCGGGCGTCTGGTTCGTCGTCTCCGGCATCGTTGCCTCGCTCGCCGGCGGCTTCCTCGCCGGGCGCCTCTCGGGCAAGCCCGTGACCGGGGCTGCCGGGCTTCACGGCCTCGTTTCCTGGGCGGTGACCACCCTCGTGGTGCTGTACCTGCTCACCTCGGCCGCGGGCGGCCTCATCGGTGGCGCGTTCTCCGGCGTGACCAGCACGCTCGGCGGTGCCGGCTCGCTCGTCGGCGGCACCGTGAAGACCGCGGCCCAGGCGGCGGCCCCGTCGCTGGCCCAGATCTCGAACCCGCTCGACGGGATCGAGAAGTCGGTGCGCCAGCAGGCCAACGGGCAGGACCCGCAGGCCCTGCGCGACGCCGCCGCTTCTGCGATCCGCGCCCTGCTCTCGGGCGACCCGGCGCAGAAGGCCCAGGCCGAGAACCGCGCCGCCGATGCGCTGGCCAAGGCCCAGGGCATCCCGGCCGACCAGGCCAAGACGCAGATCCAGGGCTACGAGAAGCAGTACGAGGCGGCGCTCGCCGACGCCAAGCAGAAGGCGACCGTCGCCGCCGAGGCCGCCCGCAGCGCCGCCACCCAGGGTGCGTTCTACGGCGCCCTGGCGCTGATCCTCGGCGCGCTCGCCGGCTTCTTCGGCGGCCGCCTCGGCGCCCCGAAGCTCCACACCCTGGCCGACGGCTACACCGCCCGCCGCGCCTGAACCGATCCCCGGCCGGTCTCCGCGACCGGCCGGCCTCCTCACCGAAGACCGCTTTCACCGAACATCAAGGAGCCATCTCATGAGCAGCACCACGGACAAGCTGAAGGGCCTCGCCAACGAAGCGGCCGGCAACGTCAAGCAGGCCGCCGGTAAGGTCACGGGCAACGACAAGCTCGTCGTCGAGGGCAAGGCCCAAGAGCTGAAGGGCGAGGCGCAGCGCACCGTCGGCGAAGCCAAGGACGGTGTCGCCTCCATCGTCGACAAGGTCACCGGCAAGCGCTGATCCGCGGCGGCGGCGGGAACCCCATGCGAATCCCGCCTCGCACCCACCATCCTCGAACCCAGGAGTCCCCCATGAACGGTGACCAGTTCCGCGGCGCATCCCGCCACCTCAAGGGCCGCGCCCAAACCGCCGTCGGCGGCCTCACCGGTGATCCGGCCCGGCAGGTCCGTGGCGCCGTGAACCAGGTCGCCGGAGGCGCGCAGTACGCCTACGGCCGCGCCCGCGACCGCGCGGAGGATCTCATCGACGACGGACGCGACATCGCCCACGAGGTTCGGGATCGAGCCGGCAACCTGATCGAGGACGGCCGTCACTTCGTCGACGAGGCGCGCGACCGCGCGGGCAACCTCATCTCGGACGGCCGCGACCTCGCCCATCACGCCCGTAAGCGCGGCACGACCTACGGCCGCCAAGCCGTGCGCTACGCCGACGACAACCGCACCTCGACCTTGCTCGGCCTGGCCGCCGTCGCCTTCGCGGTCGGCTGGTTGTCCCGCCGCAAGCACTGAACCCGCAGTCCCGGAGACCAGCCCATGATCCGCAAGCTCCTTACCGCCTTCGTGCTCCCGAAGATCATCGCCTACGTCAGCCGCCGCTTCACCGGCCGGTCGACAACCCCGCCGAACCGTCGGGGCTACTGAAACTGCACGGCACCTTCGACGTCAGGAGACGATCCCCCATGAAGCTGACCCTTGCTCTCGCTGCCACCGTCGCTGCCGCCCTCGTCGGCCTACCGGCCCATGCCGCGCCGGCGGCCACTGCGGCTCCCGTCGCAGCGCTCGTGCACGGCGACCTGCCGACCGAGTACGTCCAGTTCCGCCGCTTCGGCCATCATCGCGGATGGCGCGGCGGCCGGGGCTACGGGCGAGGCTATGGCTACGGTCGCGGCTACGGCTATCGCCGCGGCCCCGGGGTCGGTGCCGCCGTGGGTGCGGGCGTCGCGGGTCTCGCGGCCGGCGCCATCATCGGCGGGGCCATCGCTAACTCGCAGGCGCAGGCCGCTCCGGTGGTGGTGCAGGGTGGTCCCGGCCCCGAGGCGGTTGCCTACTGCGCCCGTCGCTTCCGGTCCTACGACGTGTCGAGTGGCACGTACCTTGGCAACGACGGCGACCGTCACGCCTGCCCATAACGAACCGAACCACCGGGCCCGCCATGGCGGCGGGCCCGGGCCCATGACGGCATAGCTCCCGGACGCCTCGCGGATCCGTGGATGTCTCGTGTTGCCGACACTCCGCAGACATCCCCGACCTCGATCCGGAAAGCTGCCCCGCCGATGCGCCCCTACCTTGCCGAGTTCGTCGGCACCTTCGTCCTCGTCCTCTGCGGGTGCGGCAGCGCCGTTCTCGCCGCCGACCACATCGGCTACGCCGGCGTCGCGCTCTCCTTCGGCTTCGCCCTGATGGCGATGATCTATGCCCTGGGGCCGATCTCCGGGTGCCACCTCAACCCTGCCGTAACCCTCGGCCTGACGCTGAACCGGAAGTTCCCCGCCGCACGGCTTCCCGCCTACGTGGCCGCCCAGGTCCTCGGCGCCATCGCGGCCTCCTACGTCCTCTACCGGATCGCGACGGGACGGCCCGGTGTCGACGCCGTCGCCACCGGCTTCGCCTCGAACGGGTTCGATCTACGCTCGCCCGGCCACTACAATCTGGCGGCGGCGTTCATCGCCGAGTTCGTGCTGACGACGCTGCTGGTCCTGACCATCCTGGGTGCGACCGATCTCAAGGCTCCGGTCGGCTTCGCTGGGCTCGCGATCGGCACCGTGCTGGTGGTGATCCACCTCGTGTCGATTCCAGTGACCAACACCTCGGTGAACCCGGCCCGCAGTATCGGACGGGCCCTGTTCGCCGGCTGGGCGGCGGTGCAGCAGCTCTGGCTGTTCATCGTCGCGCCGCTCCTCGGGGGGGCGTTCGCCGCCGGG
This sequence comes from Methylobacterium sp. WL8, assembly GCF_008040045.1. Lineage (NCBI taxonomy): Bacteria > Pseudomonadati > Pseudomonadota > Alphaproteobacteria > Hyphomicrobiales > Methylobacteriaceae > Methylobacterium > Methylobacterium sp. WL8. Next base: position 14,103 of record NZ_VRVF01000051.1, read on the forward strand.
CTCTACAGCTCGATGCGTGCCCTCGACCCCGTGCTCCAGATGCCGGAGCGCCAGGCGTTCCAGGCCCTGCAGGGCGAGACCGAACAGCGTCTTGAGAAGGCCGGCAACGCGCCGAGCAAGTTCTAGCCGTCCCGCTTCAACCACACCGGCCCGGCTTCGACGCCGGGTCGGAACGCGGTCGCCTGGGCGGCCTCGGAGCCCCGGAAGGTTGGCCTTCCGCCAACCCTCCACCTTCCAACTGACAAGGACGACCGATGAGCAAGGGCTATCCCTCGATGACTGCGCTGCTGGGCCTGCTGGCCGTGGCCGGCTACCAGAACCGCGACAAGCTCGCCGAGCTTCTGAAGGGCCACGACACCCCGTCGAGCCCCTCGCTGAACCAGAGTCACTCCACCGTGCCGCCAGTCCAGAGCACCGCGTCAAACGCTGGCGCCACGGGCGGCATCGGCAATCTCGGCAGCCTGCTCGGCGGCCTGGGCACCGCCGGCGTCGGCGGCCTGATCGCCAGCGGCCTGAGCGAACTCGTCGACCACTTCACCAAGGGCGGCCACGGCGAAACGGCGAACTCCTGGGTGAACCAGGGCGCCAACCGCGACATCCACGAGGCCGACCTCGAACGCGCCATCGGTCCGGACACGCTGGATCACCTCACCCAGCAAACCGGCCTGAGCCGCGGCGCGCTCCTGTCCCGCCTTTCGCGCGAGCTGCCTTCGGCCATCGACCGTTACGCCACTGACGGCCGCCGGCCGGCCTGACCCACGGACATGGCCGGTGCCCTAGGGCGCCGGCCACACACGACGCCGGGCGACGCCGCGCCGGGGTTCCATCCAATGCCTTTCCCCGAGCTTGCGAGACCCCGATGGCCATCGATTACCGTTCCGAACTCCGGCGCCCCTTGCCCTTCAGCCTCGCGGTCGTGGCCGTGGTGCTGCTGGTCTGGCTCATCGTCGCCTCCATCGCCGGCGCGCGTCAGCGCAGCGCCCGTGACCACCGCATCCAGGACCTGCAGACCCAGCAGACGGCGCTGCGCACCGACCTGGACAGGCAGATCTCCACCGCCGGTACGCTGACCTCACTCCAGGCCAAGATTGCCACCGCCCAGCAGCAGGACCAGCAGGCAAGCAAGGCCGCCGAGGAGGCGAAGGCCCATGCCGCAGCCCTGACCAAGGATCAGCAGGCGGCCGCGGCCAAGGCGACCGAGGCGAAGAAGACGGCCGAGGCCGAGTCGCAGAAGCTCACCGACCTGCAGTCCCAGGTCTCCCAGGCCGAGGGAAAGCTGGCCCCTCTACGCGAGGCCATCACCACCGCCGAGAAGGCCGCCGTCGACCGCACCCAGGACCTTGCCGAAGTCGGTCGTCGTCTTGAGGATGCCCGCGTCCAGGAGGCCAAGCTGCGCGCCGATCTCGCGACCATGACCCAAGAGGCGACGGCCAAGACCGCCGACCTCGCCAAGGCCGAGGAGCGCCAGCAGAACGCCCGCGAGGCCGCAGCCGCCGCCCAGAAGGAACTGGCCGACGCCCGGACCGCGACCGATCAGGTCACGAAGCAGCGTACGGACACGGATCAGGCGGTCGCCGCACTCACCGCGGACAAGGGCAAGCTGACGTCCGAGATCGAGCAGGCGAACCGCGATGCCCAGCAGGCCTGGGACGCCCTGGCGAACGTCCGCAAGGAGCTCGCCGAGGCCCAGGCCCAGCGCGACCGCGTCGTGTCCGAGCGGGGTCAGGCCGAGCAGGCGTTGCAGAAGCTCTCCGCCGACCGCGATGCCGGCACCGCAGCCCTCGACGCCCTGCGCAAGCGCCAGACCGACGCGCAAGGAGAGCTCGCGACACTGACCGAGACCCTGGCGACCCGCAACAAGGAGGCCGGGACCATCGACGAACGGCTGGCTGCGGCCCGCCAGGACCTGAGCACCGCCCAGGCGAAGCTCGCCGAGGTCCGTCAGCAGCTCGCCAACCCGCCTGCCGCCGCGCCGAGCCAGTCGGCTCGCTGAGAGACCATCGACCCTACGCGGGCAAGCTCCCGCGTAGGGTCGCACGTCCGGCCCCCACCGCACGAAAAGACCTCCCGATGAACATCCGTATCCTCGCCCTGACATCGCTTGCTCTAGCAGGCGCCCTGGTCGTTTCCCGGCCATCCATGGCGCAGGAGGGTCCCGAGATGGAGGCCATGCGGGCGAATTGCGGAGGCGATTACCTCCGCCTGTGCGCTGGCATGAAGCCGGGCGGGCCGGAGGTGAAGGCCTGCTTCAAACGCAATCGCCAGAATCTTTCTCCGGAATGCTCCGGGGCCATCGCCGCCTACGAGCGGTCCCGTGCCGGATCGTCCAGCGAGGCCGATGACTACGCCTTCACGAAGCAGGCGTCGGAGTGCGGCAGGTCCATGCAGAAGAAGTGGATCTTCCGGCGCACGCCGCCGATGGTGGCGACCGCCTCGCCGAAGTCGACCTGGGCATGGCGCGGCGGGTGCGCCAACGGCACGAAGGTCTCCCGCCCACTCGCGCGTGCGATCCGGACGTGATCCTTCACCACCGTGTAGCCGCCAGCGTAGCCGTGCTCGTCGCGCAGACGCTCGAAGATCCGCTTGGCCGTGTGCCGCTGCTTGATGGGTGCGATCCGGTCCGCCTCCAAGATCGCATCGATCACCGGCAGTAGCGGCCCCAGCTTCGGCTTCTCGATCGGCTTGGTGCGAGTATAGCCCGGTGGCAATGAGAACCGGCACATCTTGGCAATCGTCTCGCGATTGAGCCCGAATACCCGGGCTGCCTCGCGACGAGAGTGGCCGTCGATGAAAACGAACTGCCGAACGGCCGCGTAGACTTCCACGGCAAACATCCTGGGCCCCTCCCGAAAAAGAAGCCTCTCAAACTGGCCGGCTTTTACCCCGCCAGCATCAGCACGACGCCGACACTCCAGTGGATGGTTTTGTCACCGCCCTACACACCTCCTTCGCCGGCATGTTGGCGTGACGGTCCAAGCAAGCGGTCTGCTGCAGCACCAACCACATCCGCGTCATGATCCGGCGGGGCCAACTGGCAGCGCGCAAGATCGGCAGGAGATTTCTCCGCATCTCGCCCGCAGACGTGATTGCCTACGAGAATGCCGACACGGGTAAGGGCTTACCGTAGCAGCCATGTGCCGATGAAGGCGAGGGCGGCCGAGTAGACCGCATGGCCTTCCTCGTCCGTTACCAGAACGGTGATGATCTGGCGCTCGCCATCCTTCGGGATCTCGTCAGCGGCTATCGCCGGCAGCAGGCGCTTGGCCTCAAGCGCAGCGGCTTGCAGGTCGGCGCATTCGGTGCCCACGTCGTCGCGCAGGTGAAAACCGTCATGGATGTCGAAGAAGTAACGAGGCATCGGCTTTCCGCGCGTTGATGCGGGAGCACACGTGTCTCTCAAGCGCGGAGAGCCGAAGCGAGAGCCACGATCCACCCAACTTAGACCTGCCCAAGCGTGGTCGCAACGGCGTCAGTGACGCGGTGCGTTCCCTTCGTGCCGGTTTAGCCGCGTATGTGCGAACGGGATAATCGACAACGGAAGCCTGCACAGAAGCGAGGGGCCACGCCTACGATGTCGAAGAAATGACTGGGCCATCACAACGTCTACCCGCCGGAGACCTTCGGCATCAGGTTAGCAAGCTCGCCTGACCGAGGGCCAGAGCGGCAGCCTTATCGTCTCTCCGCTTCAGCGTTCAGGAACGCGATGCACCGGGCGCGAGCCTGACGATCGGTGATGAGGTCAAAGGCTTTGACCAATGCGAGCGTTTCAGCTTCGCGGGTCGGTTCGCCACCGGCGTCGTACAGAGCGGACACAGGCCGATCCAGCGCGCGTGCGATGCGCCCCAGACTCTCGCGCAATGCTGAAGGATCGCAACGTTTCTGCGTCATCGCGTATATGTAGAATAAGGCATGCCAAATTTCTAGTCAGTTCATAACAACGCCGGCGGCCTTTGGTCCAAGTTCCTTAGCAAGATGACGGCCTATTATCTCTAGTGCTTTCCCAAAAACCTCGACGCCGGCCTCGTCTCCAGTTTCCCGGGCCGCCACATAGGCCGCTATTAGATCATCACTCCTTTCAGCGATTGTATCTATATTCATTACAACTATGGCATTATGGTTTGCAATTTTGTTGTCAGCGTCAATCGACCGTTCAGGCAATGCCTGAAGCCGCGCTCGGGAGGTATTGATTGCCTGGCGAGCGGTTCCTATGGCGTGGTAGGACGCATCGAGTATTCTTCTAGATTTTTCAATACGAGTATGGGACTGATCAATCCCGCATCGAATAACCGAGGCGCTATAAGCAATTTTCGTCATTAGTGATGATCCTGCTGCTAAACTAGCAACAAATCCTGGTGCATCGCACTGCAGGATTTAAGCTTGGTGCAAGCTATATAGTCTCAGATAATTTCATCATAGCTTCACCAAAGAAAAAGGCGCGCCGGATGAGGGCACGCCGAGGTTCGTTTAGTTTCGATGCTCCCCAGGTCAGGAGCCGCACCGGGGTAGCACGCAGCTTGGCCGTTAGCACGAACAAACCTGTGAACCCGCATGACCTCCTACCGTAGCAGCCAATTCCCCGTGTAGGTGAGCGCTGCCGAGTAGACGGGGCGGCCGTCTTCGTCGGTCACCAGAACCATGACGGACTGTAGCTCGCTCCCTTTTGGAACCTCGTCCTTTGCGACGGCTGGAAGTATCTTCTTAGCCGCCAAGGCAACGGACTGAAGGTCCGCACACTCAACCCCAACATCATCGCGCGTATGGCTGCCATCGTGGATATCGAAGAAGTAACGCGGCACAGGCACCCCCAGATGCCAGGAGGCTAAGCTGCCTAAGTCACTGGCGCTATAACCTGAGATAGATCGCCATCGAGTGCTGCGCAGTATCGTCGCCCGGTCCCAAGTGCCTGGAGGGTCAACGATGCACTGCCGAAAGCGCACACGTTACGAACGGCCCGCGCCCTCATCGATCGGATTGGAGCACATCGAGTCGAGCACGCTGCAACCCTCAAGGCGACCTATGCCGCAATCCGAGCATCGCGGGATCGCCTCACACACCTTCAGGTGAAGGATGACCGGCTTCCTGGTCTCCTGCGCTTAACGGAGCCCTGTCCGCCGGCCGAACCACCCCAAGAAACCAACGGCCGCAATACTCGTTGAGCACCGATGGCCGACGATGATGTCGCGGAGTTCCTTCGAGATGTCCGCGCTGCGCTCGCCGCAGCAGCACATCCCATAGATCCGCCTATCGACCTCGCACGCCGGCTCCTGACCTGGCTGCAAACCGCCGAGGCCGAGGAACCTTCAACGGGTGCCGACCTCGATGAAAAGAACGGCGTCGAGGGACACAGATCAGATCCACCTTAAGCGGCAAACGGAAATCCGATCATGCTGGTCGCGCATTCGGCTGCGGCTGGATCGAACCAACCATCTCGCCAACCGTTGGGACGGTCTTTCCGGAGGAACCCTGATGCGAACCACCGTTGCGCTCGTCTTTGCCGCCGCCCTCCTAAGTGGGACGCCCGCCTGGGCAGATAAGCCCGGCGCCGACTGGATGCCGGCAGCGCAGGTCAAGCAGAAGCTAATGGACGCCGGCTACACCAGCATCACCGAATTCGAGGCAGACGACGGCCATTGGGAGGGCGAAGGTGTCAAGAACGGCAAGAAGATGCAGTTCCATGCCGATCCGAAGACGGGCGCCATCATGTCGGAGAAGCCGAACGACTGAACCCGATCTGCAGCGCGCCTACCTTAAGGTAGGACGGGAGTGCTGGCCTCTCCCGCCCTACACCAAGCGAAATTCTCCCGCCTTCAATTTGAGAGAGCTAGCCATCCGGTGCGACACAGTTGCGGCCATCTCGATCGTCGTACCTTCGGTGGCCATACCCTGAACAAGAGCCAGGGCATGCGTGCCAGCACTGCATAGACCCTCGTCGTCTCGCGCCTCCGCTTCACGGCGATGAGGAAGGCCACCCGCTTTAGGTCTGGCGCCTTGCTCGACTTCGGTTTGTCAGATTTCGGTGGGCTCAAGCTTGAAATCGCTAACCGGAGAGCGGAACCGAGGAACGAAGCTGTAGCTCCCGGCGGGCCTGCTCTTTGACCTCCTCGCGGACGGCAGGACTGTCGAGCTTCCGCAGCAGGCTTTCCTTCGTATGGCCCTTGAACGGACGGGGAGCTTGCCAGCGGCGGCGTGCCATTCCGATAATGGACTCTGTCAGCATATCGCCCCCTCTCGGTAACGTAGGCAACTTATTTTAGGGCAACGAAGGCGGTCCCACTCGGGGGGCAAGCAGGACCGCCACAGCGGATCGAGGGGGGATCTGCTAACCGCTGATGCGGCACCGACAACATTGCAGCATCCAGGTTGCCGAAGAATGATCGCTCACGTCGCTGACCCTACCGTTGCCGCCGACCCCGTTCCTCGTCTGCCACCGCCTCCACCGCCGCGATCGCGTTCTCCAGCTCCGCGATCCGCTTCAGCGTACTGTCGGCCGGCATCGTATCGTACTGAGCGGCTTCCATAATGAGGTCGCGCTGACGGGCCTTGAGGCGGTCCAGAAGGGCTTCGAGCTTGTCCATGGCGCGCTGTAACGAGGCATGGTCCCCTCGACAACATCGGCACGGCGATCTTCAGGCCGAGCTCGCAACGCTGCGAACTGGACGAGTTGCTTGACCTCGTGGGCTGGTTGAAGGCACCTGACCCGCCGCTGGATCGCGGCGGGCTTCTGGAGATCCTTAGGCAGCCGCGCGACCAGGCCGGCCGAGGCCAATGTTCTTCGCGAGGGCGGAGCGGGCCTCGGAATAATTCGGAGACACCATCGGGTAATCCGCCGGGAGGCCGAACTTGGCCCGGTAGGCGTGCGGGTCGAGACCATGTTTGCTGAGGTGACGCTTCAAGGTCTTGTAGCGCTTGCCGTCAACGAAGCTGGTGAGCGCATCCGGCGTGATCGACTTGCGGATTTGCGCTGCGGTCGGCTGCTCGACATTCTCAGCGACAGCGTCCCCACCCGCAGCCACGGAGCCGTTGTAGAGGCCCGACAGGGCTGCATGCACGCTTCTGATCAGCTTCGAAAGCTCAGAGACCGGAATGGAGTTGTTCGCAACGTAGGCCGCAACAATTTCTCTGGCCAGCGCGAGCGTATCGGAGTTCTGCTCTTGGTTTTCTTTGATCACTTAGGTTGTCCTGTGAGTACGCTACCGGCGTGAAATCTACCAACCTCAGTTCCAAATCAAGATGCCACCCACAGAGGGTCGCGCGATCCTGCCTTGAGGTGCGCGCATGCTTGATGGATGAGAACGTGAGCCAAGGCGTCTTATTAGGGCGTCCCCCAGCTTCTCTCGCACTGTTCCCCGACAGCGATGGCGCTTGGCGGGGCACATGTTCGGCAGGAAGCTGCTGCGCTTCTCGGCTGCGGCCCTGGCCGCCTACGAGACCGACAAGACAGTCAAAGCTCGCAAGAGATGACGACCAAGGCGGCCGACGCTCGTTCCGGCATTGCCTTCAATCGGACCCATGTCGGACAAACGACCCTTTTAACGGCAATCGATTGAAACGCAGGTCCGCTGGCGAAATATTGTTGCGGCTCCGTCGGTAAACCGTGTCGGCTATTCAAACGTCGGCAAAACGTACACCTCTTATGATGGTAGCGGCGATACTTCCGTGTCCGGTGTGGGGCATCGCGCTACCGAAACCAACCAGACGGCTTTCAGCCAACTCAATCCGTACAGAGCTGGCTCGCTCAATGTCCGCTTCTGGCCATCGCCTCCGGGACCCGGAACGACTGGGTTGGGTCGGGACGCGTCCGTCCGCTCTACGACTAGCTTGGGTGGATTGCGGTCTGTCCGCTAATTGGCGGCAGATCGACAAAGCGGTCATCCAGCATTGCCGATCTACCCCGGGATGAAGAACCCCGGCGGAGACCAGCCAGGCCCACGTAATTATGAGGAAAGGCATCACCGAGGAGGGTTCTGACCATCTCCTCGGCTACAATCCCGACTTAGTCGATGCAACGAGGTCCACGTCGCCCTCCACAATCGCTAGCGTCGTCGTTCCACGGCCCGGCGCTTCAACTTCGAGGACCAGAATGCGCAGCACAGCCTCCACGAGAAAGCTCGGCATGTCTCACCGTTCGGCCTATGCGCTGGCCCTCCTGTGGGGGATCTCGGCCACACCCGTGGTGGCGGTCACGCCGGTGACACCGGTGGGCATCGAGAGCTGCGACGCCTTCTTGGAGGCCTATGCCCAATGCGCGGCCAGCCCCGGCGTACCGGAAGCCGCTCGCCCCGGCATCCGCCAGGGCATCAACATGATGCGCGAGAGCTTCCGCGACTCGGTCCTGCGCAACGAGGCGGCGCGTCCGACCGTGGCCTATCAGTGCGCCCAGGCTCATGAGGCCGTGCGCAAAAGTTTGGTCGACGCATTCAAATGCGATTTTCCAGCCGCACCCGCGGCCTCCCAGGCCCTGTTGCAGAGCCCGCCGCCACCGCCGGGCTCGGCTCGGGCGACCGCCCGCCCGGCGCCGGCGCAGACGCCCGAGGCTCAGGCGGTGGCAAAGGCCAATGCCTACACCGAGGCCCAAAACCACTTGGTCCGGTCTCATCCCCTGGAGCAGCAGTTGGCCGACTACCGACGCGACAACGAGCGGGTGCTCAAGCTCGGAACAAAGCTCGGCGCCAACGCCTGGTACCACTTCGGCATCGTGGATTTCGATGGGGTCATCGACGAGTTGGAGAAGGCCGTTGCCTTGCCGGGCGTCGTGCCAGAGGTGGATGCTCAGGCCTCCCGGCTGCTGGCAGCCCTGCGTGAGGTCAATCCCATCCTGAAGGCGCTCACGCGCTATCAGACCACACGCGAGTTCAAAGAGGATGGCTTTAAGTTCGCCCGCGAGCAGCACGCGATCCTCGTTCCCAGAATCGACGCGGCCGCCAAGGCGATGGACGCGTATGGCACGGCCCTGTTCGAGCGCGAGATCGCCCGGGATGAGCTCCGCTTGGCGGCGCTGCCGGAGGATGCGCCGGCACGGCGCCTCCTCTCCACCAGCCTCACCCTGCGCCGCGCAGTCCGGCGGTTCGAGGCACTGGGACCGAAGGCGGATGTTGCTCCCTTCCTGGCCGCACTCGGCGAGGTCTCAAACGCCAACCGCCACCTCGACACGGTTCTCGACGGCATGAGCCCGAAGGCGAACTCATCCTGCACCGGCTACACCGATACGGTTGCAAGCGTGATTGGGCATGGCCGGGACGTCGCCCGGGACATTCGCGCCAAGAGTGATCCGAGCCAACCGGCGCAACGCTTCAACGAGACCTACAACCGCTCGGTACGCGATCTAGAATCTTGCCATAAGAATGAGAGTCGGGTGCGTCCAGGCTGAGGTCAGCCGAAGATCGCTGAAGACAGGACTGATGTCTCCTTCGAGGTAAACGCTCGTCCTTACGCCTCCGTAAGTCTGCGGGGAGACGAGCAGGTTGACGTCAAGGAGCGTACGTTCCACGGGTAGCACCGGCGTCTCTTAATGAGGACGGACGGAGAGCGGTCGCTAAACCTTTGCGCGGGATCGCGATCGCGTCGTCCGCTCCTCATCGGGGCCAGTCGAAGTAGCGCCGGGCGGCGCCTCGGCCTTCCGCCAACGGCCTCGTCAGCCGGCCGCGCCGGTCGATCAACCCCCATCGGCCCCCGACCATGGCGGATGGCTCGCGCCCGTCCGAGCGGCAGCCCTGGCAAACCAGGGCCTCGCCGCGGGCGTTGAACGGGAACGACCAGTCGAAATTCGTGGCCAGCACCCGGCGCAGGCGCCGATCGTGAAACGCGACCTTGCCGGCGTGACGCGCGCGCACCAACCCCTGCGCAAAGGGGTCCGGCCCGTTGTCGAGGGGGAACACCGCCAGCGCCAGCCCATCGCGGCGCGCCCAGAGCCAGCCGATTCCGTCGACGACGATCTCCGTCACCCCGCCCCGGAACGGCATGCGCGCGAGGCGGGCGGGATCGATGCGGACGAAGTCCCCCGCGCGGCGGGCGCAGTGCTCCGTGCGGGCGAAATCCGCGTGGACGTCACGGCAGGCCAGCGGGTAGGCGCCCCCGTCGCGCGCCTGCACGGCCTGCGGCGCGAAGCCGGCCGCAAGCCCCAGGAGGGCGAGCGCACCGAGCGCTCTTCCCCGTGCCCTCGGGCTCACCTGAGGCCCCAGCGCCCGAGCGGGCCGGGCGCGCCCGTGGGGTCGTCCACGAACACGCGCCAGCCGCTGCCGTAGGCGACCTCGCAGACATCCCAGACGAGGCCGGTGTCCGTCCGAATCGGCACGGCCGTGCCGGTGGTGGCGGTGCCCGTTCCCGCCGCGGCGCGCGCCGCGATCGCCGCCGCCTGCTCGGGCGTGAGGCGGCCCGTCGCGGGGGCAGGCCTGGCGGATCGGGAGAACAGGCGGTCTAGGATAGCCAGCACGGTTCGGGCTCCTCGCATCGGCGAACGAGCATGGGCGTCCGGCCCCGGGATGTCACCCGCCCCGGTGCAGGTTGCGGAGCGGCCACCCGTCAGCCACACCTCCCGGATCGTATCAGGCGGAAGAACCGCATGTGAGGAACCTGGATGTCCCTGAAGCTCGACCACTCCTCCGTGGAGGAACTCGACTTGGCCCTGCGCCTGTATCGGCGCCTGCTGGTCCGCCTGCTTCTAATCCTCGTCCTGGGCTTTGCCGGGGTGATCGGCTTGGCCAAACTCAGCACGATCCTGTCGCCGCCCTACGGCGTCTACTTCCTCGGGCAGGGCCTGGTGACCTGGGGGCTGCTCGGCCTCCTCGCCCTGCTCTTCGCGGAATTCTGGTGGGAGGGCCGCCAGATCGGCAAGGCCCTCAACCATCCCGGCCTGCTGGATGCCCCCATCGCGGGGCTGCTGGGCGGCCTCGCCGTGATCGGTGAGCGCGCCGCCGCCATCGGGATGGAACCCGGCTTCTTCCACGGCCCCCTGCGGCCGATCCGCCGGCGCTGACCGGTCCGTGGCGCTCAGCGCGCCGGCCCCTCGCGGGCGACCAGACTGTCGCGGTGGACCGCGAGGCTCGCTCCCGCGCTCGCGAGGGTGACGGCGCAGCCGAGGGCAGGCAGCGTCCCGTCCTCCGCCCGCCACAGGGCCGCCGCGAGACCCGCGCCTGCGCCGAAGCAGGCCAGGGCCAGGGCGGGGCGCCAGTTCCGCACCGCGCGCGGCTCGAACCGCACCAAGCCGTTCGCCCACCAGACCAGGGGGAGCATCGACAGCCAGTAGAGCGGCTGGGCACGGGCGGCGCCGTGCGGTCCGGGCACGAGGCAGGCGGTGACCGAGACGGTGGCGGCGAGGGCCGCCACGAGGGCGAGCCCGGCCGCCACGTTCGAGGGACGGTCCTTGCGCAGGCGCTGCCAGTAGGCCGGGTCGCGGCGGATCAGGGAATTCCCTCCCGGGCCGGCACCGGCCGTTTCCAGGCCGCGAGGCGCGCCAGGACGTAGGCCGGCACGCGGTCGGCCACGGCCAGATTCTCCGGGCGCAGGGAGAAATCGTAGGTGAGGCCGTCGCGGTGGACGAGGTAGGTGCAGGTGGAGACCTCGCGCCCGTCCGAGGTATCCGAGGCAAGGCAGCTGGGCGGGGCCTGGTCGGCCGGCCGCGCCGCGTGCCGGGACGGGAGGCGGTAGAAGCGCCGGTGGTCGACGCCCTCGGCATGGACGAGGCGCTCGCCGCCGGACGGGTCGGGCCGCCACGGCGCGCCCTCGGCCAGCCGCGCATCGAAATTGCCCCATTGCCGGGCGTGGAGGGGTGCGAAGCGGCGCCCGTCCGGGTCGCCGACGACGTGGACCACGAGGTCGGCGGCGAACGGGCCGGCATGGCCCTGGCTGAGGGGGCTGTAGCCGGCGAGGCCCGCTGCGACCTCGGCGGCGGGCAGCATCAGCCAGAGCGAGTCCGCCGGCTCCCGACCGAGCCCCGGGAGCGCGTCGAGCCAGGGCAGGCGGAAATTTCGGGAAAACTCGTAGGTATGGGGCACCGCGTAGTCGGTCCCGGCGAGGCGGTACCGCGTGGTGCCGAACCGGCCCTCCGCCGCGAAGGCCGCGAGCACGAGGGGCAGGCCGAGGAGCGCGACGAGGAGCGCGACGCGACGCAAGGGACGCATGGGGGACGTTCCTATTCCGTGCGTCCGCCTATTCCGTGGGTCCGCCGCGGAGCCCGGCCGCTTCCGCCGCGAGGTTGGCGCGGGCGGCCGCCTCCAAGCGGTCGTGGAAGAGGTCGGTCTGGTAGAGGCGCGGCCGGGCGAAGAAACGGTCGAGGACCTGGGCGCGCCCGAGCCGCCACGCCGCCTCGGGAACGGCGGCGTATTCCCGGCGGATCGCCGCCGCGTAGGCCGCGTAGACGGCGCGCGGCGCACCGAGTACGGCGAGATCGAGGTCGAGGAGGAGCCGTGTCGCCGGGTCCGCGCTCAGGCCGTGCGCCGCCGTCGCGTGGATCATCGCGATCGCGGCCCGGACGCGCGCATCCCCGGCGGCCGCCCCCGCCTCGGCACGCAGCAGGTCGGCGCTGCGGGCCTCGTTGTCGGCGCGGGCGGTGTCGTAGACGGCGTCGTGGAAGGCGATGGCGAGATCGATGGCGTCGCCGTCGACGCCGGCGAAATCGGGATGCGCCCGCACGGAATCGTGCCCCGCGAGCAGCGCCGCGACGTGGGGCCAGCCGTGATAGTGCCGGTCCGCCGCGCCGTAGCCCCCGTCGAGGGCCCGCCACGCCGCCGCGCCGGGCGTGCCGACGGTCCGCGCCCACAGGGCGTCGAACCGCGCGTGGAGGGACGCGTCCCTGGCGTCCATCGCACCGGCCTCAGTTCACGCGGTGGCAGGTCGAGGTGGTCTCGGCAGCCCCGCGCATCCCGCCCGCCGGCCGCACCTCGCAGACCACGTACTTGCCGCCCCGCTCGAGGGTGAAGCTCGGACCGGAAGCGGAGACGATGCGGTGGCCGCCGTTGAGGAGCGCGCTCATGGGCTCCTCGATGGGGATCCAGGTCGTGGCGGGGCGCGTCGGCCCGGCGGGCGCCTGGGCGAGGGCGGGCCCGGCCGCGAAGACCATCAGGGCGAGGATGAGGAGCTGCGATCGACGCATCGGGTATCCTGTATGGGGGCCGGCCTCCGGCCCCTTCGGGCGATGAGGGGGATTAAGGCATCACCACGGCGAGGTCGGCCGCCGGCAGCCAGCCGATGACCGGGGCTTTCTTCCCCCGGTAGCGCACCCGAACCCAATCGTCCCGCCGCTCCAGCACCGCCACGGGATCGAGCCGGACGAGGTAGGGCGCCCGGGCCGGAGCCGGGCCGGGTTCCGGCCGGAAGGCCGTGCGCTCGGCCGTCACGAGGCCGACGCCGATCCATCCGTCCGCCGCCGCCGCACGCCGCGAGAGCCCGTAGGGGGTCCCCACCATGGTGCCCGTGGTCATCGAACAACCGCCGTGATCCTCCGCGACGGTCAGGGCGGCGCCGTCCGGGGTGAAGGCGAGGTCCCCCGGGATGCGCTCCGGCTCGTCGGGAAACCACGTCTCGACCTTGGCCCGGTCGCCCGCGAAGGTCCCGCGCAGGAGGAAGACGCAGGCGAATTGCGGGCCGCCGGCGTCGGCCGCCCCCCGCTGCTCGGCGAAGACCCCCGCCACCGCGTCGCCGGAGACTGCCAGGGTCAGGCTGTCGTAAGTGCCGGACCGGGCGGCCGGCTCGGCCGCCGCCGCGCCGCAGGCGGCGAACAGGGCGGCGAGGCCCAGGGCGGTGCCACGCACCGTCAGAGGCCCTTCTCCAGCACTTTCACCACGGCCTCGACCCGATCCTTCGAGTCGGCGACGTTGGTGAACGGCCGCCAGTTCACGTCGAGGACCCCGCCGTCGAACGTGAGGCGCTTGGCGTAGTTCGAGGCGGGCGCGGTGTTCTCGTCGAAGCGGACGCGGATGGTCTTGAGCTTCGCGGCCAGGGCGTCGCGGCCCATCTTGTCCTTGGCCACCTCCTTCAGCCCGGCGGCGAGGGGCTCGAAGATCGTCTTCTCGAAATAGTCCGGGTCGGAATAGTACTTGGCGTCGCCTGAGAGCGTGAGGTCGTCCCACGCCACCTCCACCGGCACAGCGAAGCCCGCCGCCTCCTGGATCGCCTTCTCCTGCGCGCGGTAGCGGTCCTGGCGGTAGGCCGCGATCGCCCGGCGCTCGGCGAGGCCGATGGTCGGCTCGGCCATGGCCGAGGGGGCGGACAGGACCGACAGGGCGAGCGCAGCGGCGAGGGCGTGACGGCGAGAGATCATACGGCGGTTCCTCGGTAGGACGGCCCCGGATGCGGGCTTGGCGTGACGGTTCAATGACGGAGCGGGCACGCTGTCAAAGTGACACCCGCCCTCACGGGAAGATCGCTTTCACGGTGTCGGGGCGCAGCGCACCGGGCCGCCGGCCTCGACGGTGGGTGGGGCGGTCCCCGTTAGTTGTACGGGAAACGAGACGATGCTGGGCGTGTCCTTCGGGGCCTTTCCGGCCCGATAGCTCCCGGCGCAGGCCTTCACGGGCGCCGGCAGCGCCGCGACGGCGGGTGGAAGCGGCCCGTAGCGGGCGATCCGCGCCCAGCACGCGGCGCCGTGCTTCGGGATCGAGCAGGCCCCCTGCACACCGCGCTGGAACCCGAGCCGCAGGGTCCCGTCCGCAACCGCGAAGGTGTCGATGCCGGCCTCGGCGGTCGTGTCACGGATCAGGGTGCGGCCCGTGCCCGCGTCGAGCACCGCGAACGGGACGGTGCCGTTGGTGCTCGCCTGCTCGAAGACGAGGAACCCGCCCGTACGGCCGAGGAAGCGCTGGCCGGCGGTCGCCAGGATGCGCGCACCCGGCCCCGGCGCGGTGGCGCAGGCGGGGGCGGCGCCGTTCGCGAGGGGCACGAGGGTCGCGTCCTCGGGGTCCGGCGTGTCGGCGTCGCTCTCGCGCACCATGAGATCGCGGTAGGTGGTGCAGGTGATCTGCTTGCCCTCCCCCGACATCTTGCCCTCTCCAGACGTCGCGGTCTCGGTCTTCGCGGGCGACTCGAACCGCGCCGCCTCCCATCCCGCCGCCACTGACGGGGCGGGGAGGCACGCTGCGAGGAGCGCGAAGCGGGCGGCGGGGAGAAGGCTGCGTCTCATGCGGGTTCCCTGTATACGGCGCGGGAGCCCCGAGGAAAGGCAGGATGGAGAGCCATGCGGACCGTTCTCTCCAAGGTAGCCAAGCGTTCTGCCGGGCCGCTCGCAACGCTTCTCGCCGCGCCGCTCCTCGGGCCGCTCGCCGTCCGGGCCGAGCCCGCTCTGCCGGGCGACGTGACGGCATACGTGACGCGGCTGCGGGACTGCAACCACTGGGGCGGGGAGGATGCCACGGACGCGGCGCGCGGCCGGGCCATCGCGGCGGCCGTGAAGCGCCTTCGCTGCGACGACGCCGAGGCGGACGAGCGGACCCTGCGACGGCGCTACCGGGGCGACCCCGCCGTCCCGAAGGCCCTCGACCGGGCGCGCGATGCGGACAGCTGAGCGGGGGCCCGACGCCGGCGATCCGGTCCGCCGACGCGTCTTGCGGCTGCTGCACGTTACGCTCCTCGGATTGCTGCTGGCGCTCGGCCTCGCCCCGGTCTTTTTGCTGTTTCCCCTCCTGCCCGCCAAACCCGGAACCGATCCGACCTTGCGGCCCGTCGAACTCTGGCTCGGCACGGCCCTCGTCGGCGGCCTCGTCGGCACCGTGGAGGGCGCGGCGCGGCCCCTCTACCTGGCGGCCGGCCTCGTCCTCGCCGTCGGCCTGCTCTCGATCCCGGTCCTGCGCGTCTTCCTCTGGACCGACCTTCCGGTCCCGCACGGGCTCGCGCGCTGGCTCGGCCTCGATGGGGAAGCCGCCCTCGACGCCCACCTGTACGAGATCTGGCTCGCGGCGTGGTTTTCGGCCTGGGTTTTGGCTTGGGTTTTGGCTTGGCTCGGCCTCGTGCTCCTGGGCCGGCACCTCCCGGCGCGACGCGCCCGCATCGACCGTGCGGCCGTTCGATGACGACGCCGTTCGAGGATTCTGGTCGGGAATTCTCGGCGATGATCGTCCCGCCATGATTGCCCCTCGGTCCGACGGGACGCGAAGGGCGGCCCTCATCGTCGGCGGCTGCGGTGTCGTCGTGTTCGGCTGGGCCCTCGTCGCCTACGCGCCGGCCCCGGGGATCGCCGCGGCCGTCGTCGCGGTGCCGACGTTCGCCCGCGCGGCGAAGCGCCGGGTCGCGGCCTTCCTGGCCCTGGCGGTCTTCTCTGCTGCCGTAATCTGGGCGGCGTTCGGAACGACGACGGGCTACTTCGTTCTGAACCGATCGCGGCTCGACGCCGTGGTGGCGGAGATCGCGGCCATGCCCACCCTGGTGTCCTTCGAACGCGGGCGGGACGATCCTCCGGCGGAGGCGGAGCGAACGGCGTGGTGGGAGAGCACCCGCCTCGTCAACGGCCAGCGCGTCACCCCGTACCGCCCGCAAGGCGCGCGCGACACGGACAGCCTGCGGGAGATCGACGTCCTGCGGGAACTCGGGGTTCCCTACGACCGCTACCGCGCCCTCTGCGACGCCCTCGAACGCCTCGGGCTCGCGGGGTTCACCCGCGGTCCCGGCGGCGAGATCGGCCTGGACGAACCGATAACGGGGGGCACGCCCTGGGGCACGTCGTTCGTGTACCGGCCGGACGACGTGTTTCCGGCCGCCTCCGGGGCCGAGAGCGACCGCCGCCTCGCGCCGAACTGGTTTTTCGTGTCGCGGGCCTGAGATTTACCGAACAACGCCGCCGGGTTCTTGGAGGGAAGGGCGGGCGCGCGAGGCCTCCGCCGTGGTGATGGTGCCGGTCCCGAGCAGGGCCGCGAACACGAGCATCGGCACGGCCCAGACCTGCATCGGCAGCCCCCAAAAGGCGTGGTCGCGCCCGGCCGGCCCGAAGGTCGTGCCGTGGTTCCAGCGCCATCCGAGACCGAGGACGGCGAGCGCCGCGAGACTCATGGTGAGGCAGACCGCCCTGTCAACTTCCGGCCCGTCGACCTGCCGCAGGACGATCAGGGGCAGGAACATCGCCAGCGCCACGAAGAGGACGACCCAGTAGCCGCGCCCGGTCCAGAAGACGATCATGTGCTGGTCCTTATCCCTCGTGTTTCGGAGCGATCCGCCCGGGCCACGACCGCGTTAGCCCATCGCGCCGGCGCGCCGGTTGCGCACCATCGCGGCGAGGGCCGCGACGATGATGACCGCCAGCGCCCCGGCGATGACTAGAAGCGTGACGGTGCGGTTCCACAGGCGGTCGAGGGCGAGATCGGTGGTGACGAGGTCGGGCCGGGCCGGATCAGCCAGCACCCGGACGCTGTAATCGCCCACGTGCATGCCCGTGAACACGGTATTGATCCGGCGCACCACCGTGCCCGTCGGCGTGGGCAGGGTGAGGGTCATGTCGCAGAGATGGAGCACGATCTTGGCGCTGCACTTGCCGTCGCTCACCCGCGCGGCGGCGACGGGGCGCGCCGTGTCCCGGATTTGCCAATCCGAGATCACGGGCGGGGCCGTGTAGACGGCGCAGGCGACGAGGAGGGCCGCTAGCGCCACGAGGCCGAATAGGGTCCAGAAGATGTTGCCCCAGCCCTGGCGGGGCGGCGGCAGGCGCAGGGGCTCGGGGCGGTCGGCGGCGGTGTTCATGCTCGGAACCTCACGGGATCACGGGAGTCTGGGAGGATTCGGAGGCCGCCGCGGTCTCGGCCAGGACACGGCGCGCCTGCGCCGCCTGCCGGTAGCGGCCGATGAGGCCGGCGAAGTCCTGTACAGACATCCGGTACGGCAGGCCCGCCGTGATGGTGACGATACGCCGGCCCGCATCGAGCTTCACCTTGCGGCCGCCCGGCACCCGTTGCGGGAACGGCGCCTCCGGCGGCAGCAGCAGGCGGGTGACGACGCCGTTCTGCCGGGTCGTCATGTCGAGGTCGGCGATGCTGTCCCAGGGGATCGGCTGGTCGAGGCCGGGCACCGCCACGGAATCGGGGCTCAGGATCATCGTCGTGCGCTCGCCCCGCCACAGCCGGAAACCGCCAATGCCGCCGAGGACCGCCCCGCAGGCCAGCGCCACCCCCATAACGGCCCCCGCCTGGCTGGCGGACAGGCCGGGCAGGCCGGCGGCGAGCCACAGGAGGGCGACCCCGATGAAGAAGCCGCTGGCGACCAGGAGGGCGATGGCCCCCGGGCGGGTGCTTTCGCGCAGCACCCGTGCCTCGGTGCCGATCTCCGCCACCGTCGCCTCCAGGTGCGCGCGGAACGCCGCGTCGCGGGTCCGCACCGCGTCGAGGAAGTCGTGCGTCGCCGCGCGGCAGAGGCCGGTGGGGTCGGCGAAGTAGGCGGCGAGCTGGCCGAGCGCGTGCGGGGGTGGCACCGCGGCCGCGGCGGCCAGGAGTTCGGTATCGAGGGTCCGTACCAAAGCCGCCAAGCGCTCGCGGGTCGGCGGATGGGTGTCGGTGGGGTGGGCCTGCTCCGCCTCGAGATGCGTCGCCGGATCGTCAAGGCCGCGCGCGATGGCGTGGTCGAGGCTCGCCGCCACGAGGTCGGCCGGGGCGGACCCGGGCGCTTCGGCGGCGGCGTCCAAGGTCTCGGCGATGCGGGGGGCCACGGCCCCGGTGCGCAGGAGCGCCCGCGCGGCGGCGTCGACGGAGACCGGGCTGGCGCCCGCCGCGTCGGCAGCGAACTCGCGGGTCCGGCTCCAGTGGCGCACGGCGAGGTGGAAGTTCTCCATGACGAAGACGCCGAGGCGCAGGGACGGACCGAGCAGCCCGAAGGACCCGGCATGTCCCTCCGCCACCGCGTCGAGGGAGCGCCCGACGCCGGCGTAGATGGGCAGGAATCGCTGACTGTAGACGGTGTCGCCCCCGGAGTAGTGGGCGAGTTCGTGGCCGATGATCGCCGCCACCTCGTCGCCCCGCAGGAGGGCGAGGTAGGGCAGCGGCAGGTAGAGGATCCGGCCCGTCAGCGGCGCGCCGCCGGGCTCGACCACGGCAGGACCGGCGCTGACGAAGAAGCCGCCCGTGAGGCCGACCACCACGGCCTCGGGCTTCAACGCCCCGAGCCGGTCACCCAGCCCCTCGATCAGCCGCCACAGGCCCGGCGCCTCGGCGGGCGAGACGACCCGGCCGAAGATCGACAGGGGGCCGGGCTCGAAGGCGGAGAGCGCACGGCGCAGGCCGAGCACTGTGGCGCCCGCCGCGACCAGGACCGCCCCGATGGCGACGACGGCCACGAACAGCATCTTGATCTCGCTGCCGCCCAGCCCGGGCCGCGCCAGCAACCCGGCCTCGAAGACCACGGCGGCGACGAAGCCCGCCGTGGTAAAGAGCACCTGGAGGGCGAGCACCGGCGGCAGCAGGCGGCGCATCCACGAGAAACCGGCCACCAGCGCGTCGCGCGAGGCCCGCCCCAGCCGCCCGAGAGCGGCGCCGGCGAGGAGCACGAGGATCGACAGGAGTGCGGCGCCCCCCCCGGCCGCGACGACCACGGGCGGGAGCAGGCGGCGCCAGTCCATGACCGTCGTCAGGGTCGCGACCTCGTCCCGGGCCGCTCGGGCCTGAACCAGGGCGAGTGGACCGCCATAACCCTTGCCGTTGCGGCGGAACTGCATCCGGAAATCGGGGCGCCCGTCCGGCGGCGCCCGCGCCTCCAGATCCGCGACGATCCGGGTCAGGTGCTCCCGCTCGGCGACGAGGTCCGCCCAATCGGCGCCGGCCCGCTCCTGCTCCCACAGGCCGAGGAGCAGGATGCCCAGGGGCAGGAGGACGGTGGCGGCGATCAGGTGCGTGACGGAACGCAAGCGCAAGGGCATGCGCGAATTAGCTACGTCAGGGATACCCGCCTCCTCAGATGCGTTCGGAGCCAGAACGGGTCACTCAGAATTTGTTCGCCGGACGCTCGTCCACTGGAATCGGGATGAGGCTGTCGTGCTTGCGGCACGAAATCCTATCGACCTTGCGGCTCTCACCCTTGATCAGGTCCATGGCGCCAGTCTTTCGATTGACCAGGAAATAGCTACTGACATCGGCAGCGTCCGCGAGGTGGTGAGTCGCATTCTGGCGCAATGGGCAGAGGCTGGTCTGGTCGAGCTACGTCGTGGCGCGGTCGAGATCATTGACAGAGGCAGCTTGGCCTCTGCCGGTAGACGGTGACTGCTGCACTCCAATGGTTCGGTGTCCGCTTCGGGGCAGAAGGTCAAGGTCCGTTACCCATCCCGAGCCGAAATTGCCGGACGGCCGACGAATGGCCGCTTTTGGGAAGCGCTGATGGCGATCCTAATGACTGTGTTGGGTCGCGACCCGTCGGTCGGCTCTACAGCCGGGTCGGGTGGGTTTCCGCCCGTCCGCTTTGGGATACGAAATTGCCAATGCGGACGGCATGAAGCTCAATCGAGACGAGTTTGAGTTCGAGCAAGTGTCGTTCTGACGAAGTCAGGCTACGGCAGCGCCTGGGACGTCGATCAAATCAAGCTTGCTGCCTGTGATGAGATCCTTGATCCGCGGATCGTCGAGCACCGTGTAGGGATAGACCGGGGCAAGAGCGCTCACCGCGTCGAGACGAGCGACCAGCGACGGTGATAGGGCGACACTCGCGGCGG
Organism: Methylobacterium sp. WL8; assembly: GCF_008040045.1. NCBI lineage: Bacteria > Pseudomonadati > Pseudomonadota > Alphaproteobacteria > Hyphomicrobiales > Methylobacteriaceae > Methylobacterium > Methylobacterium sp. WL8. Next base: position 34,705 of record NZ_VRVF01000051.1, read on the forward strand.
CGAGATTGCTTTCCAGCTGCTCGAACGTGCGCGGCCCGATGATCGGGAGCGAGCCCTTGGCAGCGACCCATGCGATGGCGACCTCGCCCGGCGTCGCGCCGACCTCGTCGGCAACCGCGATCAGGGTATCGATGATGGCTGTACGCTGCGGGGTGTTCTCGGGTTGGAAGCCGGCACCGGCCCAAGCCTCGTCGCGCCTGTCTCCGGCTTTGCCAAGCCGATACTTGCCGGTGAGCACGCCTCCGCCCAGTGGCGAGAACGCCACGACGCCAAGACCGAGAGCCCCGGCGGCGGGGATGAGATCCTGTTCGGTCGCGCGCTGGACGAGGCTATGCTCGACCTGGATGGCTGCAATCGGAACGGCGCCGCGCAGCTCGGCGATGGTCGCGGCACGGGCGACGCGCCATGCGGGGAAGTTGGACAAGCCCACGTAGAGGATCTTGCCGGCGCGGACGAGGTCGTCAAAGCCGCGTACGATCTCCTCGATCGGCGTCACTCCGTCCGAGACGTGCACCCAGTAGATGTCGATCCGATCGGTCTTCAAGCGCTTCAGGCTCGCCTCGACGGACAAGACCATGGCCTGACGGCTGTTGCCCGTCGCAAGCACTCCGGAGGCTGCGTTCGTCTTTACCGCGAACTTCGTGCCCAAGACGAACTCTTCGCGCCGCCCCGTGAGCAGGTCGCCCAGGAACTCCTCGGACTGCCCGTCCTGATAGCCGTTGGCCGTATCCAGGAAATTGCCGCCCCTGTCGGCGTAGGCATCGAAAATGCGGCGCGCCTCGGTCTGCTCGGTGCCGTGTCCGCCCCATGCCTTGCCGAAGTTCGCCGTCCCCAGCACGAGCTGCGAGACCCGCAGGCCGGAGTGCTCGCCGAATATCTTGTACCGCAAGAGAACCATCCTTCACGATGCAGGACCGCATTTACTATGCGGTCGGTCGCCCCGTTCCCCTCAAGGCGGACACGAGGTATGAAACGGATCAGTGATCCTCATAAGCGGATCAGTGAACCGTTTGTCAAGAAGGCCTCATGCGCGCCGATGCCAGGGTGAACCGCGATCAGATCCTCGCGGCCGCACATCAAGTTGTCACCGAAGAGGGTGCGGACGCCTCCCTGCGCGACATCGCCCGGAGAGCAGAAGTCGGGCTGGCCACGCTGTTCCGCCATTTCCCCGCGCGCGAGGACCTGATGGAGGCATTGCTCCGGGCGAGCCTTGAGACCCTAACGGCCAAGGCTGCCGAACTCGAAGCTTCGGCCTCGCCTCACGAAGCGCTCGCCGTCTGGCTGCGCGATGCGATCGCATTTCTCCGCATCTACAACGGGGTCGTCGCGATGATGGCGACCGCATTGGCCGACTCGACTTCAGCCCTTCACGCGTCCTGCGATCGCCTTCGTTCGGCAGGCGCCCGGCTGCTCCGCGGTGCGCAGGCCCAGGGAACGGCGAGGTCCGACCTCGACGGAGACGACCTCTTCGCTTTGCTCGGAGCGCTCGGATGGATCGGTGATCAATCTGCATTCGCCTCGCGCGCTGGGAGACTTTCCGAGATAATATTCGAAGCAGTTATAGCGAAGCGCTAGTCGAAATTTTTCATGTGCTTGCATTCACTGAAGACAGCAATGGGGCGATTACGCTTTGCTGAATGCCGCTACGTCTGCTTTCGAGGTGGTCTGCCCCGCGCGAAAGTGACCAACTTGGGTCGGGACCCGTCCGTCCACTCTACGGCTGGATCGGGTGGGTGAACGAACCCGCTCGCGCGGGATGGGTGGCAGCTTCGAGGTTTTCGGATTGAGACGAGCGCCCTGCGCTGATTGAGCGTCGCCCGGCCTGGGCGGACGATCGTGGCTCCCTTCATCCGAGTGGAGC
>NZ_VRVF01000052.1:0-36251 GCF_008040045.1 Methylobacterium sp. WL8
CGTCGCCGCCGCCCCCGTTCGATGAACAGGGGTATACGGACACCCACGCAGCCCGTCAACAGGCGAAATGGAACTTTTGCGGATTTTCACGACACAGACATGACAGAGACTGGAAGGCGGCCCCGAGTGGATCGTCGCGCATCTCTCCTGACGGATGGACCTGATCCGACGGATCGATGAGTGGAAGCGCGCTCGCGCACGAGGCGCCTCAATCTCGACATGCTGCCCTTCGACATGCTCATGTCTTGGCGGCCCTTGAAGCCGCCCTCCTCCGACAAGGCGCTCTTGGTGAACCGCGACCGTCTCAAGATCGGCGAGGCCGGCGGCCCGCGGACCCCGCCGGGTCATGCCCACGGGATTCAGCCGGCCCTCGACCTGCTCGGATCGGATGCGACGCGCATCGACCGCCGCGAGGTCAACCTGCGCTGGCTCTGCGCCTCGGCGCTGACCGGCCTCACCGGCGCGGCGCTGATCGGGGCGGCACTGCACGTCTCGCTTCAGGGCGAGGCCTCCTTCGCCGCCATCCCGGAACGGGTGAGCGTGGCGCCCCGGCCCCAGCCGAGCGAGGGCGGCACCAACCTCGCGCGCAAGGGCGACCGCCTCGTGCGCAACCTGATGATCGCCTCGGCCAAGCAAAGTTTCCGCTCGCCGGTGACGGTGCGTCTGGGGGACCGCGAGATCATCAAGGTCCGCCCCTTCGTGCGGATCACCACCGCGCTGTCTATGTCGACCGGGGTGTTCGCCGGCGACATCCCGAAATTCGATCCGATGAAGTTCGTTTCCGACGAGCCGGTCGAGCGGGCGCCTGATCCCGGCTCCGCCGACGCGCCCGGCGCGGAGGTCAGCGTGGTCAAGCGCGACCTCGCCGACGCGACGGTCGAGGCCGGCTCCGCCGCGCTGTCCGACGACGACGTGACGGCGCAGGTCGAGGAGGAGCGCCGGATCTCGGCCGAGGCGGGCCGGCGCACCGCGATCCCGATCGCGCCGCAGATCCTGCTGTCGCGCACCCTGCAGGGCGCGCCGACGCCGGACTTCGCGGGATCGCCCAAGACCGCCAACGACGGCAACCCGTTCAAGTCGATCGAAGTGCTGGTCGTGCCCGAGAACGTGACCAAGCTCGCCAAGGTCGAGTTGCGCCCCAACGAGACGCCGATCGTCGAGGAGCGCGACCTCGCATTGAAGCGCGGCGACACGCTGGAGGCCGTGGTGCGCGCCACCGGCTTCGCCTCGGAAGAGCAGATCCGCGGCATCGTCACGGCGCTCGGCGGTAGGACCAAGACCGGGGCGCTCGCGGAAGGGCAGCAGTTCCGCCTGCAGATCGCCCCCGGCGCGAAGCCCGGCGACCCGCGCCAAGTGACCCGGGTCGTGCTCTACGGCGAGGGCGGGATCGAGGGGATCGCGGCGATCAACGATCGGGGCGCCTTCGTCTCGGTGGCCCCTCCCCCCGAGGAGGCGCCGTCGCAGAAGCCGGCGGCGAGCGCCGAGAACGCTGAGGACGACGAGGAGGATGGCGGCTCGGGTCCGCGCCTGTACCAGAGCCTCTACGAGACGGCGGCCCGGCACGAGCTGCCGCGGGCCACGGTCGAGGACATCGTGCGGGTGTTCAGCTACGACCTCGACTTCCAGCGGCGAATCTCGGCCGGCGACGGCCTCGACGTGTTCTACACCTACGACGAGGATGCCGGCGCCTCGGCCGACCGGCCCGACCTGCTCTACGCCTCGTTGAACCTCGGCGGGGAACAGCGGAAGGTCTACCGCTTCCAGTCCCCGGACGACGGCTCGATCGACTACCTCGACGACCAGGGCCGCTCGCTCAAGAAGTTCCTGATCCGCAAGCCGATCGCCGACGGCATCATGCGCTCGGGCTTCGGCTATCGCCGCCACCCGGTGCTCGGCTACGCCAAGCTCCACACCGGCGTCGACTGGTCGAACCCGATCGGCACGCCGATCGTGGCCGCCGGCAACGGCACCGTGATCCGGGCCGAGATGACCTCGGGCTACGGTCGCCGGGTCGAGATCCAGCACATCAACGGCTACGTCACCACCTACAACCACATGTCGCGGTTCGGGCGCGGCGTCACCGAAGGCGCGCGGGTGCGCCAGGGCCAGGTGATCGGCTACGTCGGCTCCACCGGCCTCTCCACCGGCGCGCACCTGCACTACGAGGTCATCATCAACGGCCACTTCGTCGACCCGATGAAGATCCGGGTGCCGCGCGGGCGCGAGCTCGACGGCCGGATGCTCACCGAGTTCAAGCGCCAACGCGAGCAGATCGACGCGGTGATGCAGAAGTCGAAGAGCGCCACCGCGATGGCGCAGCGCGACGCGGCGGTGCGCTGACGCGGTCTGCCCTTCAGGCGAAGCCGAGCGTCGCGCGGATCGCTTCGGCGGTGTCGCCGCGCGCACGCAGGTCGGCGAGGCTCTCGGACGCCTTCGATTTCGCGAGCTTGCCGCCGTCCGGCCCGAGGATCAGGGCGTGGTGGTGGTAGCGTGGGGTGGGCAAGCCGAGCAGCGCCTGGAGCAGGACGTGCAGGTCGGTCGCCGCCTCGAGGTCGCGACCGCGCACCACATGGGTGACGCCCTGGTGCGCGTCGTCGACGACGACGGCGAGATGATAGCTCGTCGGCACGTCGCGGCGCGCGATCACGGCGTCGCCCCAGCGGACGGGATCGGCGACCCGAAACGTTTCATGAGACACTCCCTCCCCTCCCCGCTCGGCGGGTGATGAGAGAGCGAGATCGGCATAGCCATGGGTGCCGGATTCCGTTGCCAACGCCCGAGCCATGTCGAGCCGCCAGGCGTGCGGCGCGCCGGCGGCGCGGCGGGCGGCGGCGGCCTCCGGGGGGAGGCCGCGGCAGGTTCCGGGATAGAGCGGCGCGCCGTCCGGGTCGCGCGCGGCGCTGCCCTCGGTCGCGACGCGGACGTCGCCGCGGGTGCAGAAGCAGGGATAGGCGAGGCTCCGCGCGATCAGCCGGTCGCGGGCGTCGCGATAGGCCTGCATGTGCTGCGACTGATGGCGGACGGGCGCTTCGAAGCGGAGGCCGAGCCAGGCGAGATCGGACATGATCGCGTCCACCAGCTCGGGCCGCGATCGGGCCGGGTCGATGTCCTCGATCCGTAGCAGAACACGGCCGCCGGTTCGGGCGGCGAGGTCGGCGTTGAGCAGCGCGGAATAGGCGTGGCCGAGATGCAGGCGCCCGTTCGGGCTCGGCGCGAAGCGGAAGGTGGGCCGAGGCGCGCCGGCAGACGTCAACCGCCGACGCGCTGCAGGCAGCGCAGCGGGCCGGGCGTGCAGGCGATGCCCGGCAGCGAGCAGGCCGGACCCTCGGCCTGCCGCCGGCAGACGCTGCAGCCGTCGCCCCATTCGGCGCAGGTCGCGTCCGCGGCCGGCGAGACCGGGCCGTGGGGGGCGCGGTTCGGCAGGAGCACGCCGAGCAGTACCGTCGCCGCCACGAGGGCGGCGATGCCCCAGGCGGCGAGGCCGCCGGGGTCGCGGGACTTCGGGTGCGGGTCGGCGGTCGTGGCGGAAGCGGACATGGTGCCGGTGTTCGCTTGGGGGGACGCGTCCGTCAAGCCGCCCGCGCCACGCGGCGTTCCAGCAGGCCGGGCAGCAGCTTGAGGTCGAGGGGCTTGGCGAGGAACCCGTCGAAGCCGGCGCGGCGGGCGGCCTTCTCGTCCTCGCGGCCCGCGTTGGCGGTGAGCGCCACGAGCTGGAGGCGGCCGGACCGCGCGCGGGCTTCGGCCGCGCGGATGCGGCGGGCGGTCTCGTGGCCGTCGCAGTTCGGCATACGGATATCGATCAGGGCAAGGTCGAACACGCCGCCGTCCGCGATCCGCGCCAGGGCCTCGAGCCCGTCGGCCGCGTGCACCACCTCGGCGCCGAGGCGTTCCAGGGCCTTGGTCGCCAGGAGCGCGTTGATCGGGTTGTCCTCGGCCAGCAGCACGCGCAGGCCCGCGCCCACGCGCGCGGGGGCGGCGCTGGCCGCCTCGGGCGCGACGTCGGCCGGGGGCGCGGGGGCGAGCAGGCGGTCGAACAGCGAGCGGGCGCGAACGGGCTTGATCAGGTAGGTGTCGAAGCCGGCCGCACCCGGCGCGCCGAATTCGCGCCGGTCGAACGGCGAGAGCAGGACGAGGCTGCAGCGCACCCCGCAGGCCCGGGCCTGGTCGGCCAGCCGCCGAACCGCGTCGTCGCCGAGCGCCCGGTCGGCGATCACCGCGTCGAAGCCGACGCCGGCCAGCGCGTCGAGCCCGTCCTTGAGGTTGGGCATCACCACGGCCGCCGCGCCGGAGCGGGCGAGGTTGCGCGCCAGGAACGGCGCCTGGAACGGCGAGTCGGCGACGATCAGCACCTTGCGCGCCGCCAGCACCGGACGCGGCACGGGGGCGGGCTGGTCGTCGGCTTCCGGCAGCGGCAGCACCACGCGGAAGGTCGAGCCGCGGCCGAGCTTCGATTCCACCTCGATCCGGCCGCCCATCCGCAGGACGAGGCGGCGGGTGATGGCCAGCCCGAGGCCGGTGCCCTCGTGGCTGCGGCTGGCGCTGCCGTCGCCCTGCTCGAACTCCTCGAACAGCGAGCCGATGCGGTCCTCGGCGATGCCCGGCCCGGTGTCGGCGACCGTGAGCAGGATCGCGCCGTCGGCTCGCGCCACGCCGACGCCGACGCCACCGGATTGGGTGAACTTCACCGCGTTGCCGACGAGGTTGACCAGGATCTGCCGCACCCGGTCGCCGTCGCCGACCACCAGGGCCGGCACGTCCTCGGCCACGTCGAGGGCGATCTCGATGCCCTTGTCCTGCGCGCGCGGCGCCAGCAGCTCGACCACGGCCTCGGCGGTGGTCTCGACGTCGAACGGTTCGGCTGCGAGGTCGATGCGGCCCGCCTCGATGCGCGAGAAGTCGAGGATGCCGTCGATCAGCGAAAGCAGCGCCTGCCCGCTGGTGCGGACCGCCTGGACGTAGGTGCGCTGCTCGGCGTCGAGGCCCGTGTCGAGGACGAGCTCGGCCATGCCGAGGATGCCGTTGAGCGGCGTGCGGAACTCGTGGCTGACGGTGGCGAGGAAGCGCGACTTGGCGACGCTCGCGGATTCGGCGCGCGAGAGCGCCACATCGAGGGCACGCGCCGACTCGACCCGTCCGGTCACGTCGCGGCCGGCGCGCAGCCATTGGATCGGCTCGCTCCCGCGGGCGATCGGCACCTCGACGAAGGCGAACCAGCGCGGCACGCCGTCGGGTGGCATCACCCGCACCTCGCTCCGGCGCACCCCGTCCGGGCCTGTCTCGGCGCCGGCGGCCTCGAGCACCTGGAGGTCGAGGGTCGCGCCGATCATCGCGAGCGGCGTCCGGTCGAAGAGCGCGGCGTAGCCTTCGTTGGCGAAGGTGATGCGCCCGGCCGCGTCGCGCTGGACGATCACGTCGGTGGTCGCCTCGACCAGGGCGCGGTAGCGGTCCTCGCTCTCCGAGACCTGCCAGATCCGGTCGTGAAGATGCTCGGTGTCGTCCTGGGCGCCCGCCCGCCCACGGCGCGCCCAGGCGAAGGCGACGCTTCCCACGGTGACGAGGAGCGCGAGCGCGACGACGAGGTCCCTGGGGTCCATGCGGATCTCCCCCGGCGTGACGCACCCGGGCAGGGTGGACCATCGCAGGCGAGGCTGAACGATCGGTTGGGAAAGGCGCTTAATCGGAGGTTGCGACGCGCACGCCTCCCGATGTCGCGGCGCGTCGCCGTTCGAGCGTTCCCTCGCCGCAAGCGGTCACCCGCCGCGGGTCATCAACTCTGCGGAAAATCCGCACCCAGGCTGGTCTCGCGCCAGGCTTCGATCTCGGCGAGCCGCGCCTTCAGCTTCGCGGTGACCGCGTCGTAGCCCCAGGCGCCGAGGACGAGGTGGCGCGGGGGATTGTCGATCTCCGCGACGCGGATCATCGCCTCCGCCGCGCGGACCGGGTCGCCGGCCTGGGTGCCGCTCTTCTCCGAGGTGGCGGTCAGCCGCGCGCCTGCGGTCTCGGCGTAGTCGGGGATCGTGCTCGGGGTCTGCTTCAGCGAGCGTCCGGCCCAGTCGGTGCGGAACGGACCGGGTTCGATGCAGGTGACCTTGATGCCGAGGGGCGCGGTCTCGGCGGCGAGCGCGTCCGACCAGCCTTCGACCGCATGCTTGCTCGCGGAGTAGTAGCCCGAGGCGGGAAAGCCGATGAAGCCCGCCACCGAGGTGACGTTGAGGATGCGGCCGCCGCGTTGCGCCCGCATGCCGGGCAGCACCGCGCGGGTCAGCGCGAACAGGCCGAACACGTTGGCATCGAACTGCGCGCGAATCTCGGCCTCGACGCCCTCCTCGACCGAAGCCTGGTAGCCGTAGCCGGCATTGTTCACGAGCACGTCGACGCGGCCGAACGCGGCGTGGGCCGCCGCGACCGCAGCTTCGACCTGGGCTTGGTCGGTCACGTTGAGGGCGAGCGCCAGGGCGCGGTCGCCGACGGCCTCGGCGAGGTCCGCGACGCGGCCGACGTCGCGGGCCGTCACCACCGCGCGCCAGCCGCGGGCGAGCACGGCGCGGGCGAGGTCGCGGCCGAAGCCGGTGGAGCAGCCGGTGATGAACCAGACGGGGGTGGTCGCGGAGGCCATGCGGATCGTCCCGTGCGCCCCGGCGGCCGGGGCGATGCGTGAGGGAAACGCGCATCCGGCCCAGGGCCGGGACGCGCGGCGTCCTCACGCAGATAGGACGCAGCGACGCCCCGGCGACGGGCTGGGCCGTCGCCGGGGCGGGGATCGTGCTGGGCTGCGCTGCGGCAGGCCCGTCGAGATCACTGGACGGCGTAGCGGGCGTGGCCCTCGATGGTGCCGGCATGGTGCTGCACCGGCACCTGGGCCTGGCCGACGAAGTAGGCCTCGACCATCTCACGCACGACCTCGGCGAGGTCGTCGGCGCGGGCGAGGTCGAGCTGCAGGTCGCTGCCGACCGAGCGGCCGAGGCTCGCCGCGCAATGGGTCTTGGCCACGAGCTTCTCGGCGTAGGCCTGGCCGATGCCGGAGACCGAGATCAGGTTGCGGCCGCCGAGCTCCGGGCCGTACTTGATGACGATGCGCTGCTCGGGCTGCGAGGTGCCGCTGAGGACCGCACGCAGGGTGACGAAGTCCTCCTTGTCGATCGCGCAGTCGAGGCCGGCGATGCGGCCGTGGACGTTGTCGCGCTCGTCCAGCACCTCGGACATCAGGGTCAGGACGCCGAGCACCGGCTGCAGCGCGCGCACGCCATCGGCGAGCAGCCGGCTGCGGAAGCCGTTCTCGCGCGCCTCGGAGGCTTCGAGGCTGGCGTGGAAGCGATTCTTGATCTCTGACGGGTTGGTCATGGCGTGTCCTCGGATTCGACTGTCGATCTTTGGCGACCGTGATTCGAGACCTAGGGGTTTTCTTGATCTGCCACAATAGTATGCAAAGTATTCCCGCCTGCCTGCACAATGGGCGGCTGGCGCGTCGATGATCATGCCTCTTTCCGGTGCAGACGGGCGACCCGTCCTCGCGCGCACGAGGACGGGTCGCGAAACCGCTTCCGCTTCACGGGCCGGCGCCGATGGTGTAGGCGCGGCATCGATCCTTCGCCGCGCTCCCCTTCGCGACGCGCGGCACACGTCTCGATACCAGGAACGGACAGGCACCATGGCCGCCCGCATCGACGCCACCTTCGCCCGCTGCCGCGCGGAAGGCCGCGCCGCCCTCGTGACCTACGTGATGGCGGGCGACCCCGACCCCGAGACCTCGCTGAAGGTGCTGCAGGCGTTGCCGGCGTCGGGCGCCGACATCGTCGAGTTCGGCCTGCCCTTCACCGACCCGATGGCCGACGGCCCGGCGATCCAGGCGGCGGGCCTGCGGGCGCTGAAGGCCGGCCAGGGCGTCGCGAAGACGCTCGACCTCGTGCGCCGGTTCCGTGCGGGCAACGCCGACACGCCGGTGATCCTGATGGGCTACTTCAACCCGATCCACACCTACGGCGTGGAACGCTTCCTCGACGACGCGTCGGCGGCCGGCATCGACGGGCTGATCGTGGTCGACCTGCCGCCCGAGGAGGACGACGAGCTCTGCCTCCCGGCGCTGGCCAAGGGCCTCGCCTTCATCCGGCTGGCGACGCCGACCACCGACGAGCGGCGCCTGCCGGCCGTCCTCGCGAACACCGCCGGCTTCGTCTACTACGTCTCGATCAACGGCATCACCGGCACGGCTACGCCGGATTTCGGTGCCGTCGGCACCGCGGTCGGTCGCATCCGCCGCCACACGGCGCTGCCCGTGGTCGTCGGATTCGGCGTGAAGACCGGCGCCCACGCCGCGGCGATCGCCAAGGGCGCGGACGGCGTCGTCGTCGGCTCGGCGCTGGTCGACGCGCTGCACCGGACGCTGGACGGCGCGGGCGCGGCCACCGGCGGCAGCGTCGAGGCGGTCTCGGCGCTGGTGCGCGAGCTCGCGGCCGGGGTGCGCTCGGCCTCCGCCCGCGCCGCCTGACGCGGGCGGCGCTGGTCAAACGGGGCGACGGCCCCGATATGCAGGGCTCACGCTGAGCAAGGCCGATCGACGATCTCGGTCTGATCGAACCGGACGGGCGCTACATGATGGTCGAACCGATGAACTGGATCTCGGAGGTCGTGCGCCCCAAGATCAAGACCCTGTTCAAGCGCGAGACGCCCGAGAACCTCTGGGTGAAATGCCCGGATACCGGGCAGATGGTGTTCCACAAGGAGGTGGAAGGGAACCACTGGGTCATCCCCGGCTCCGAGCACCACCTGAAGATGAGCGCCAGCGCGCGCCTGAAGATGATGTTCGACGAGGGCACCTGGATCGACGTGCCGCTGCCCGAGGTCGCCGTCGACCCGCTCAAGTTCCGCGACGAGAAGCGCTACGCCGACCGCCTCAAGGAGGCGCGCACCAAGACCGGCATGCAGGACGCGTTCAAGGTCGGGTTCGGCCGGGTCGGCGGGCAGCCGATGACGCTGGCCTGCCAGGATTTCGCGTTCATGGGCGGGTCGCTCGGGATGGCGGCCGGCGAGGCCTTCATCCGCGGCGCCGAGACGGCCCTTGAGAAGCGCACGCCCTACGTGATGTTCGCGGCCTCCGGCGGCGCGCGGATGCAGGAGGGCATCCTCTCGCTGATGCAGATGCCGCGGACCACCGTGGCGATCCGGCGCCTGCGCGCGGCCCGCCTCCCCTACGTCGTCGTGCTCACCAACCCGACGACCGGCGGCGTCACCGCCTCCTACGCGATGCTCGGCGACGTGCACCTGGCCGAGCCCGGCGCGCTGATCTGCTTCGCCGGCCCGCGGGTGATCGAGCAGACGATCCGGGAGAAGCTGCCGGACGGCTTCCAGCGCGCCGAGTACCTGCTGGAGCACGGCATGCTCGACCAGGTCGTCCACCGCCACGCGCTGAAGGACACCATCGTGCGGATCTGCGGCCTCCTGATGAACGTCGGGCCGGCCTCGGTGCCGGCGTCCGCGCCGTCCGCGCCGATTCTCGAACCCGCCTGACGCGGCGCGCGCCCATGGATTCCTCCGACGCGCTGATGGCGCGCTTCCTGGCCCTGCATCCGCGCACGATCGACCTGTCGCTCGGCCGCATCCAGAGCCTGCTCGCCCGCCTGAACCATCCCGAGCGCCGGTTGCCGCCGGTGATCCACGTGGCCGGCACCAACGGCAAGGGCTCGACCATCGCCTTCATGCGGGCGATCCTCGAAGCCGGGGGCTTGGCCGCGCACGTCTACACCTCGCCCCACCTCGTGCGCTTCCACGAGCGGATCCGGCTGGGCGGCATCGGCGGCGGCCACTACGTGCCCGAGGACCGGCTCGCCGAGGCCTTCGCCCGCTGCGAGGCAGCCAACGCCGGCGACCCGATCACGGTGTTCGAGATCACCACCGCGGCCGCGCTCCTGCTGTTCTCCGAGGCGCCGGCCGACGTGCTGCTGCTCGAGGTGGGGCTGGGCGGCCGCGTCGACGCGACCAACGTGATCGACACGGTCGCCGCCGCCGTCGTCACGCCGATCGGCCGGGACCACGCCGAGTATCTCGGCGACACCGTCGAGCTGGTCGCCAACGAGAAGGCCGGCATCTTCAAGCGCGGCTGCCCGGCGGTGATCGCCGCGCAGGACTACGCCGAGGCCGACGCGGTCCTGTGTCGCCGCGCGGAAGCCGTGGGCGCGACGCCGGTCTGGGTCGGCAACCAGGACTTCTCGGTGCACGAAGAGAGCGGCCGCCTCGTCTACCAGGACGAGACCGACCTGTTCGACCTGCCGCGCCCGAAGCTCGTCGGCCGCCACCAGTTCACCAACGCCGCCACCGCCATCGCGGGCCTGCGGGCGGCGGGCTTCGGCGACATCGGCGTCGCCGCGGTGGAGGCGGGCCTGCGCAACGTCGACTGGCCCGGCCGGATGCAGCGTCTCGCCCGCGGCCGACTCGCGGCCCTGGTCCCGGCCGGCTCCGAGCTCTGGCTCGATGGCGGCCACAACATCGACGGCGGCCGCATCCTCGCCACCGCGCTCGCCGACCTCGGCGAGCGCAGCGACGTGCCGCTGGTGCTCGTGGTCGGCCTGCTCGGCACCAAGGACGCCGAGGGGTTCCTGCGCCACTTCGTCGGGCTGGCCCGCGCGCTGATCGCGGTGCCGATCGCCGGGCAGATGGCGGCGAGGCCGGCCGTGGAGGTCGCCGAGATCGCCCAGCAGGTCGGCCTGAGCGCGCGCGTCTCGCCGAGCATCGAGGCCGCCCTCACGGCGGTCGCCGACATCGCCTTCGAGCGGCCGCCGCGCATCCTGATCTGCGGCTCGCTCTACCTCGCCGGCGCCGTCCTGACCGCAAACGGCACGCCGCCGACCTGACGCCCGACGGGCCCGGCGGCGTGCGGGCTAGAGCCTGCCGCACGCGAGGTCCGGTCGGCCCGCCATTGCAGAGCTGCCGCATCTGTGGCGCCGATGTTACATCTTGGCTGTGGGAAATCCCGTATTCTCAGCATCGATCGGGCAACATGCTGGGGATCAAGAGAACATGAACAAGCTTCTGACGTCATTGGCCGTCTTCACGGCCCTCACCGCCGCCGCCTCGGCCGCCGACCTGCCGCGTCGCGCTCCGCCGCCGGTCTTCACGCCCGTCCCGGTGTTCACCTGGACCGGCTTCTACTTCGGTGTGAACGCCGGCTACGGCTTCAACGCCGGCAACACCACCGCCCCGACCGTCGTCGGCGTCTCGCCGGGTAACGCGATCTTCGCCGGCCCCGCCGTCGGCGGTGTGCCCGCTGGCAACCGCGCTGGCGTCCTCGCCTTCGGCAACAACAGCGGCAACGACGGCTTCACCGGCGGTGGCCAGGTCGGCTACAACTACCAGTTCACCCCGGGTTCGGGTGTCGTGATCGGCATCGAGGCCGACGCCCAGTACGTCGACTTCGGGCAGAACCGGAACCGCTTCTCGTCCGCCACGGTCGCCGGCGGCGGCATCCTGCCGGGCACCCTCGTGTTCAACCCGTCGGGCCTTTCCAGCCTCGACTACTTCGGCACCGTGCGCGGTCGTCTCGGCTACGCCTTCGACAAGGCCCTGTTCTACGCCACCGGCGGTTTCGCCTACGGCTCGGGCGGCGGTCGTGACTTCGGCCTGCCGAACCGTTCGACCGACTCGTTCCAGACCGGTTACGCGGTCGGCGGTGGCGTCGAGTACGCGCTCCCCACCGACTCGTTCCTGAACTTCTTCCGTTCGTCGGCCGTGACCCTCAAGGTCGAAGGCCTGTACGTGAACCTGAACCAGGGCAACCGCAACAACGGCATCTTCGCCGTCAACTCGGCCGGTACGCCGGTCGGCGTCGGCAGCCCGGGCGTCACGCTCGTGTCGGGCGGCAACGTCCGTCGCGACACCGAGTTCGCCGTCGTCCGCGCCGGCCTGAACTACAAGTTCGGCTCCTACTAGGATCCGACCTCCGACCCATGGGCCGTCCAGAGCCCGGGGTCGACTCGAACCATTCGAATTGGGTTTCGAAACGGAGAAAGCCCGGCCTCGCGGCCGGGCTTTCTTTTTGCGCGTGAAGCGATGCGCACGAAAAAGCCCGCCTCCTCGAGGAGGCGGGCCTGTTCGGCCGACGCGGGCGTCAGGCGCTCGCGGTTTGCGCGCTGATCCAGCGGGACAGGTCGCCCTTCGGCGCCGCGCCGACCTTCTGGTCGACCCGCTCGCCGTTCTTGAACAGCAGCAGCGTCGGGATCGAGCGGATCCCGTACTGTGAGGCGATGCCGGGATTCTCATCCACGTTCACCTTCGCGATCTTCACGCGGCCCTGCATGTCGGAGGCGATCTCCTCGAGCGCCGGACCGATCTGCCGGCAGGGACCGCACCACTCCGCCCAGAAATCCACGACCACGGGCTCGACGGACTTGAGGACGTCCTGCTCGAAGCTCGCGTCGGTCACTTTCACCGTCGCCATCGGAAAATACCCTTCTCGAAAGGCCGCCCGGGCGCCTGCAACAGGCCGCCCGCCGACCGGTGCCATGAGACTTGGCGACCGGGCGTCCTGCGGTCAAGGCGGCGGAGGGGGCCGCATGCCGGCTGCCCACCCGGTTCATGACGAATCGCACACGAAGCGCCGTGCGACGGGGGCCGGGTCCCCGCGCGCTCGCTTTGGTGGAGGCCCCGCCCCATGTGAGTCGGAACGCCCGGGCGACGGTCCGTATCCGCCGCCCGGGCGTTTGGACCCGATCCAGGAGGATTCTCGACGGTGACAGGATTTTTGCAGGTGCCGCGCTTCCGTTCCCTCACGCTCGCCACCGTGGCGGCGGTCGCGCTCGCACCGGTCGCATTCGGCGAGGAGAGCGCCGCCCCGCGGCCGTCGCGCATCGAGGGCGATGCCTTCAGCGTGCCCGCGGCCAAGACCGCCGGCGACGCGCCCGCCGAGACTGCCGCGCCGAACACCGCCTACAAGCCGCTGCTGCCGAACCAGACCCGTGCCCCGAAACCCGCCGAGGCCGTGAAGGTGGACGTCGCCACGGTGGCCAAGGGCCTCGCGAGCCCGTGGGCGATGGAGTTCCTGCCGGACGGCCGGATGATCGTCACCGAGAAGGCGGGCAAGATCCGCATCGTCGCGAAGGACGGTACCGTCGGCCCGGCCATTTCCGGCGTGCCGAAGGTCGACGCCCGCGGCCAGGGCGGCCTGCTCGATATCGTGCTCGGGCCGACCTTCGCCACCGACGGGCAGGTGTTCTTCAGCTTCAGCGAGCCCCGCGGCAAGGGCAACGGCACGACCGTGGCGAAGGCCAAGCTCCTCCAGGACGGCAAGGGCGGGGGCAGGCTCGACGACGTGAAGGTCGTGTTCCGGCAGATGCCGACCTACGACGGCGACAAGCACTTCGGCTCGCGCCTCGTCTTCGCGCCCGACGGCATGCTGTTCGTCACGGTGGGCGAGCGCTCCGACAAGGCGACGCGCGGGCAGGCGCAGGACCTGTCGAGCGGCCTCGGCAAGGTCTTCCGCATCGACGCCGAGGGCCAAGCCCCCAAGGACAACCCGTTCTACGGCAGCGACAAGGCCAAGCCCGAGATCTGGTCCTACGGCCACCGCAACGTCCAGGCCGCGGCCCTCGACGGGCAGGGCCGGCTCTGGACCGTGGAGCACGGCCCCCGCGGCGGCGACGAGCTGAACCGGCCGCGCCCCGGCCTCAACTACGGCTGGCCGGTGGCGACCTACGGCATCGAGTATTCCGGCGAGCCGCTCGGCGAGGGCGTGACCCAGGCCGCCGGCACGGTGCAGCCAGTCTACTACTGGGACCCGGTGATCGGCCCCTCCGGCATGGCGCTCTACACCGGCACGCTCTTCCCCGCCTGGAAGGACGACTTCCTCGTCGGCGGCCTCGTCAGCGAGGGGATCGTGGTGCTGAAGCGCGACGGCGACAAGGTCGTCACCGAGGAGCGCGTGCCCCTCGATGCCCGCATCCGCGACGTCCGCGTCGGACCGGACGGCGCGGTCTACGCTGTCACCGACGGCGCGGACGGCCGCATCCTGAAGCTGACCCCCAGGGCCGACGCCGGCTGATCGGGGCATCGCTTGCCGAACGCACGCGACGCGTTCGGGCGCCCGTTGGTGTTCCTTCCACGTGCTGCCAGAGACCGTATTCACACAGCTCGCCGCGCATCCCGAGGGAGGCGCGGCTTCCCCTCTCCCCGCGGGCGGGGAGAGGCTCGGCTGCACCCCGTCGTGCAGCCGGGGAGCGGCGGCGAAGCCGAAGCGACGGTGAGGGGGAGTATGCGGAAGAGCCTCCTCCGGCGTCGCCCCCTCACCGTCGGCCGCCGCCTCGCTTTGCCGACGACGAGGTCGGCAATGCCCTCTCCCCGCAGGCGGGGCGAGGGGATGCGCGCAGAGCGGATCGACAGCAGCGGCGATGTGTGAATTCGGTAGGTTTGCCGGGAAGGGACAGCACCACAACTTCGCAGCAGCCGACGAACGTGCGTCGCTACCGCCGCCGCTCCCCATTCACGTAGATCGCCGCGCCTAGCATCATCGCGGCGAGGGTGAACCAGGTCAGCGCGTAGACGAGGTGGTTGTTGTGGAAGGCCACCACCGTCAGGCCGCCGACCGGGAGGCCGCCCTCCGGCCCGGCATCCGCATCGATGAAGTA
The DNA here is from genome assembly GCF_008040045.1 of Methylobacterium sp. WL8. Taxonomy (NCBI): domain Bacteria; kingdom Pseudomonadati; phylum Pseudomonadota; class Alphaproteobacteria; order Hyphomicrobiales; family Methylobacteriaceae; genus Methylobacterium; species Methylobacterium sp. WL8. Next base: position 14,610 of record NZ_VRVF01000052.1, read on the forward strand.
CGGCGCCACGTCGGACAGCCCGCGGGCCGATGCGATGACCGCGACGTCGCGCGAGTACCAGCGATTCTCGGGCGGCGCGTTGCTGCGGAGGAACGCGCCGCCGGGTTCGGTCAGCCGCAGCAACCCGGTGACCACGACCTCGCCCTCGGGCCGGCGCCAGCCCGCCGGGTCGCGGCGGTCGGACGGGACGAAGCCGCGGTTCACTAGGACCGTGAAGCCCTCGGAGACCAGCGGGGTCAGAACCCAGAACCCACCGCCGAGCGCCGTCACGGCCTGGACCAGCGTCGTGGATTCGTGGCGGAAGCGGCCCGACACCCGCACGTGCCGGTAGGCGTCGGACGCCTCGGTGACCGAGGGCCAGGCTGCGGGTCCCGGGGCAGGCGTCGGCGCCGCGCTCACCCGCGCCTCGACGCGGGCGATGAGGTCGAGTTTCCAGGTCCGGCGCTCGACCTGCCAGATCCCGAGGGCGACGAGCCCCGTGACCGCCAGCGCGCTCGCAAGGTTGAAGGCCGCCCGGCCGAGGCGGATCGTCCTCAGGGCTTGTGGTGCATCAAGTCGTGCGGGGAGGCCGGCATCATGTTGTTGTTCAGGTGATACATCACCCAGATCGAGCCGGTCAGCGTGATCACGACGAGGGTCAGCGTGAAGATCAGGGCGAGGATGGTCCATCCCCCTTCCGACTTCGTGTTCATGTGCAGGAAGTAGATCATGTGGACCACGATCTGCACCACCGCGAAGGCCATGATGATCAAGGTGGTGTGCACGGCGTTGCCGAGCACGTCGCTCATCACCAGCCAGAACGGGATCGCGGTGAGGATCACCGAGAGCACGAAACCGGTCATGTAGCTGCGGAACGACCCGTGCGCGCCGGTCCCGGGACCATGCGCGTCGTGGCCGTGGCCGTGCGGCTCGGCGTGGGTGCCCGCCCCCGTCGCTAGACTCACTGCAGCACTCCCATCAGGTACACGAAGGTGAACACGCCGATCCAGACCACGTCGAGGAAGTGCCAGAACATCGACAGGCACATCAGCCTGCGCTTGTTCTCGACGATCAGCCCCTTCTGGGCGGTCTGCACCATCAGCACGATCAGCCAGACGATACCGAGCGACACGTGCAGGCCGTGGGTGCCGACGAGGGCGAAGAACGAGGACAGGAAGGCCGAGCGCTGCGGCGTCGCGCCCTCGTGGATCAGGTGGGCGAACTCGTAGAGCTCGATGCCGATGAAGCAAGCGCCGAACAGGCCGGTGATGGCCAGCCAGAGCTGCATCGTCTTGAGGTTGTCCTTCTCCATCTCCAGCATTGCGAAGCCGTAGGTGATGGAGGACAGGAGCAGCATCGAGGTGTTGAGCGCCACCAGCGGCAGCTCGAACAGGTCTCGCGGCGAAGGCCCGGCCGCGTAGTTGCGGCCGAGCACCCCGTAGGTGGCGAACAGCACCGCGAAGATGAGGCAATCGCTCATCAGGTACATCCAGAAGCCGAGCATGGTGCTCGACTCGTGGGCGTGGTCCTCCTCGAGGTAGAAGGCCGGTGCCTCGGCGCCCGGCGGGGCGGTGTCGGTGTGCATCATCGGCTCAGGCCCGCCCCGCCATCACGCTCGTACGCTGTCCTTCGGCCCGTACCACGTCGGCGGCGGGGATGTAGAAGTCGCGGTTGTAGTTGAAGGTGTGGATCACGGTGACCAGGAACATCGTCGCGAAGGTCGCCGCGGCGAGCCACCAGATGTACCAGATCATCGCGAACGAGAAGCCGATCGAGACCACGCCGAGGATCACGCCGGTGGCGGTGTTCTTCGGCATGTGGATCGCCCGGTAGCCCTCCACCGGCCGTGCGTAGCCGCGCTTCTTCATGTCGGACCACGCGTCGAGGTCGTGGATCACCGGGGTGAAGGCGAAGTTGTAGTCCGGCGGCGGCGAGGCGGTGGACCATTCGAGGGTCCGGCCGTTCCACGGGTCGCCGGTGAGGTCGCGCAGCGCCTCGCGGTTTCGGATCGAGACCACGAACTGCACGATCATCGACAGGATGCCGAGCAGGATCAGCACCGCGCCGAAGGCGGCGACGACGAACCAGATCTGAAGGGACGGGTCGTCGAAGTGGTTGGCGCGGCGCGTCACGCCCATCAGGCCGAGCACGTAGAGCGGCATGAAGGCGAAGTAGAAGCCCACCGTCCAGAACCAGAACGACATCTTCCCCCAGAACGGGTCGAGCTTGAACCCGAAGGCCTTCGGGAACCAGTAGGTCACGCCGGCGAACATCCCGAACAGCACGCCGCCGATGATCACGTTGTGGAAGTGCGCGATCAGGAACAGCGAGTTGTGCAGCACGAAGTCGGCCGGGGGCACGGCGAGCAGCACGCCGGTCATGCCGCCGATGGTGAAGGTGACCATGAAGCTCACGGTCCACATCATCGGCAGCTCGAACCGGATGCGGCCGCGATACATCGTGAACAGCCAGTTGAAGATCTTCGCACCCGTCGGGATCGAGATGATCATCGTCGTGATGCCGAAGAACGAGTTCACGTCGGCGCCCGAGCCCATCGTGAAGAAGTGGTGCAGCCAGACCAAGTACGACAGGATGGTGATGACCACCGTGGCGTAGACCATCGAGGCGTAGCCGAACAGGCGCTTGCCGGAGAAGGTCGAGGTGACCTCCGAGAAGATGCCGAAGGCCGGCAGGATGAGGATGTAGACCTCCGGGTGGCCCCAGATCCAGATGAGGTTGAAGTACATCATCGGGTTGCCGCCGAGGTCGTTCGTGAAGAAGTGCGTGCCGACGTAGCGGTCCATCGACAGCAGGGCGAGGACGGCGGTGAGGATCGGGAAGGCCGCCGTGATCAGCACGTTGGTGCAGAGCGAGGTCCAGACGAAGATCGGAAGCTTCATCATGGTCATGCCCGGCGCGCGCATCTTCACGATGGTCGCGATCAGGTTGATGCCCGACAGCAGCGTGCCGATGCCGGCGATCTGCAGCGCCCAGATGTAGTAGTCGACGCCGACGCCCGGGCTCATGTCCGCGCCCGAGAGCGGCGGGTAGGCGAGCCACCCGGTGCGGGCGAACTCGCCGACGAACAGCGAGGCCATGACCGTCATGGCGCCCGAGACCGTCATCCAGAACGAGAAGTTGTTGAGGAACGGGAAGGCCACGTCGCGGGCGCCGATCTGCAGCGGCACGACGTAGTTCATCAGGCCGGTGACGAACGGCATCGCCACGAAGAAGATCATGATCACGCCGTGCGCCGTGAAGATCTGGTCGTAGTGGTGCGGCGGCAGGTAGCCCTCGTTGGCGCCGAACGCCACCGCCTGCTGGGCGCGCATCATGAGCGCGTCGGCGAAGCCGCGGAGCAGCATCACGAAGGCCAGCACGATGTACATCACGCCGATCTTCTTGTGGTCGACCGAGGTCAGCCAGTCCCGCCACAGCGGGCCCCAGAAGCGGTAGTAGGTGATCGCGCCGAGGACGACGAGGCCGCCGAGCGCCACCATGGCGAAGGTCACCTGCAGAATCGGCTCGTGGTAGGGGATGTCTTCCAGGGAGAGCCGTCCGAAGACGAGCTTCTGGAGATCCGGATTGGAGAACATGGGTTCGATCCGTTGAGGGTGGTGCGGCGGCGAGGCGCCGGTCCTACTTGTTGTTGAGCTGCGACGGGGCGATCGAGTCCCGCTCCGGCGCCGGCATCTGGTTCTCGGGTTTCGTTCCGTTTTCGTGGACGTGCGGGTTGTTGCCGTCCGGCTTCATGCCCTGCGGCTGCTCCTGGCCGTGCGGGGTGCGGCCGGAGGCCGGGGCGGTGGAGCCCGGCGCCTCGTCGCCCTGCTCGATGTGGCGGTTGTCGTAGCGCAGGCGCTCGCGGTTCTCGGTGGAATCCTTGCCGGCGCCGCCCTTGGCGTCGATCGTCATCATCTCGCTCATGCACATCTTGCCCGGCACGGCGCACATGTTGAGGATCGTGTCGAACAGCCCGTCGGCGACGGACTTGTAGTACTTGACCGGCTCGGCCTCGCTCGGCTTCTCGAGCTTGAGGTAGTCCTCGCGGCTGAGCTCGCTTCCTTGCGCCTTCGCCTTGGCGATCCAGGCGTCGAAGCCGGCATCGTCGAGGCCGTGGAACTTGAACGTCATCCGCGAGAAGCCGGTGCCGCTGTAGTGCGAGGACAAGCCGGCATACTCACCCGGCTTGTTGATCACCGCGTGGAGCTGCGTCTGCATGCCAGGCATCGCGTAGATCATGCCGGCCAGCGCCGGGACGTAGAAGGCGTTCATCACCGAGGAGGCGGTGATCTTGAAGTCGATCGGCCGGTCGACGGGGGCGGCGAGCTCGTTGACGGTGGCGATCCCGTATTCGGGATAGAAGAACAGCCACTTCCAATCGAGCGCGACGACCTCGACGGTGAGCGGCTTCACGCCGGCCGCCACGGGACGGGTGGCGTCGATGCGCCGGAGCGCCCGGAACGGGTCGAGGGTATGGGTGCTGATCCAGGTGAGCGCGCCGAGCGCGATGATGATGAGAAGCGGCGCGGTCCAGATCACCACCTCGAGCTGGGTCGAGTGGTGCCAGTCCGGATCGTAGGGGGCGGACTCGTTGGTCGCCCGGTAGCGCCAGGCGAAGAGCAGGGTCAGCGCGATCACCGGAAGCACGATCAGCAGCATCAGCCCGACCGAGGCGAGGACGAGGTTGCGCTGCTGCAGGGCGACGTCGCCCGAGGGCTGCATCACCACGAGGTTGCAGCCGGCGAGCAGCCCGGAGAGCGAGACCGCGCAGAAGCCGCGCAGAAGCCGGGCGGCGGTGCGGGCCGGAGGACGGGGACGTGAGGCGGAACGTGCCACGGTGATCAACTCGGTTTGCCTGGCCGGCGGGCCCGGGGGCCGTTCGGCGCGATCATGCATCGGGACGGGGTGAGTGACGACGCGGGCGTCCCGACTACATCTGCCGCATCTCGGAACGGTCGAGGGTCAGGGCAAGGAGCGATGCCGCCGCACCCGAGAGCAGGTAGAGGCCGACCATCCACAGCCCGTAGCGGGACGAGAGCCAGAGGACGACCAGCGGAGCGAAGCCTGCGCCGAACAGCCACGCCAGATCCGAGGTGAGCGCCGCGCCGGTGTAGCGGTAGCGCGCGCCGAGGCGCGCCGTCACCGCGCCGGCGGTCTGCCCGTAGGCGAGGCCCATCAGCATGAAGCCGACCGTGACGTACATGGTCTGGCCGATGGCGCTGTCGCCGAACACCAGCGGCGCGACGATGCTGCCCAGCGCGAAGGCGGCGATCAGGCCGGAGCTGAGCAGCAGCGCGTTGCGGCGGCCGATCTGGTCGGCGATCAGCCCGGAGGCCGCGACCGCGCCGGCGCAGACGATGGCGCCCGAGCATTGCACGATCAGGAACTCGCCGGGCGAGCGGTCGGTGAACAGGGTCAGCCAGCTGATCGGGAAGATCGTGACGAGGTGGAACAGCGCGAAGGCGGCGAGCGGCACGAAGGCGCCGATCCACACGTCGAGGGCGTGATGGCGCACCACCTCGGACACCGGCACCGGCTCGAGCTTGCCCTTCTCCATCAGCCGGACGAACTCGTCGGTGGCGACCAGACGCAGGCGGGCGAACAGGGCCACGACGTTGATGGTGAAGGCGCAGTAGAACGGGAAGCGCCAGCCCCAATCGAGGAAGTCGGCGGAGTCGAGGTTCACGAGGAAGAACGAGAACAGGGCGCTGGCGACGATGAAGCCGAGCGGCGCGCCGAGCTGGGGAATCATCGCGAACCAGCCGCGGCGCTCGCGCGGGGCGTTCAGCGCCAGCAACGAGGCGAGGCCGTCCCAGGCGCCGCCGAGCGCGAGGCCCTGGAGGATGCGCAGGCCGGCGAGCAGCCAGATCGAGGCGTAGCCGATGCTGGCGTAGCTCGGCAGGAAGCTCACCGCCGCGGTGGCACCGCCGAGCATGAACAGGGCGATCGTCAGCTTCACGCCGCGCCCGTGCCGCCGGTCGACGGCCATGAAGATCACCGAGCCGATCGGCCGGGCGACGAAGGCCAGCGCGAACACCGCGAAGGAGTACAGCGTCGCGGTGAGCGCATCCGGCTCGAACGAGAAGAACACCTTCGGGAACACCAGCACCGAGGCGATGCCGTAGACGAAGAAGTCGAAGTATTCCGAGGCACGACCGATCACGACGCCGGCGGCGATCTCGCCCGGGGCGACCTTGTGGTCGGTGGAGACCAGATGCGCGTCGCGCTCCAGGGGGGTGGAGTTTGCCAGGGCGGGCTCAGGAATCATGTCGGACAGCCGGCTTGCTCGTTGAGGCGACGGTGACGCGGTGCGGCGATTCACGGGGCGTGCGTGCCACGGCCGGGGAGCGGTAAGTACCCGCTCAGGGCCGTCGGCGACACCGCCGCGTAGTCGCAGCGCCGATCAGAGGCTTTCGAGGCTGATAGCGCAAGCGTGCGCGACGGTCCCCCATGAATCCGGCATGTCCCTGCCGTTCCGAGCGCATGCCCCGGCGCGCGAAAATGCCGGGTGAAGTCGCGCGAGCGGACGTCTCAGTTCGCGTTTCGAGGAACGTCGACCGTGAGCATCGGCAGGAGGATCGAGCCGGCGGAGGCGTCCGCGAAGGGCGGGCGCAGGAAGCGGGGGCTCGCAGCAGGCGGGCTTGCCAGCAGGGCGAAGGCGGCGACGCTCAGGGCGAAGCCGAACGCCAGCAGCGACGTCTCGAGGCTGTGGTAGATTGCGTCCATCGCCCGAACTCCCACCGCGCATGCGGTGCGGAATGATCGCGCGGCCGGGTTAAGCGAGCGGTAACGTCCGCCCGCTCGCGAGGCGGCGCAAGGACCGGGCGGGGCGGGCCGCCCGTCCCGTCAGGCGCTGCCGGCGGCCTCCATCCGCGCGAGGTCGGGCGCGCGCGGCTGCAGAATGGCGGCGGCCAGATGCGCTTCGAGCACGATCAGGTCGCCGTCCGGGTCCGGCACCCAGCCGCAGGCGCAGGTCGTGCCCGCCCCGTGCGCCGCCGCGATCTGCCCGTAGAGCGCGCCGACGGTCCGCGAGGCGGCTTCGAGGGCGGCCATCACCGGCAGGCCCTGCCCGTCGAGGGCCTGCCAGAACGCGCGCGCGAGCGCCTGCTCGATCGCCGCCTGCCCGCGGGTCTCGTCGCAGCGGCAGCTTTGGGATTCCGGGATCATGCGCGGGCTCCGGTGCGGCGGACCCGCTGCGGCGCCGACGCGACGCGGTCGATCAGGTCCGGCAGGCGGTGCAGGCGCAGGCCGAGGCAGGAGCCGTCCCACCAAGCCACCGTCACGCAGGTATCGATCAGGTCCATCACCCGTCTCATTCCGGCCTCCAGCATCCGTGCATTCGCCGATGCCGCCGCCTGAATGCAGACGATCCGACAGCGTCGATAGACCGTCTAGCAGGGTCGCAAAGCGATGATCAAGCAATCCATCAAATATTGGAAACGTTGTAATTCCAGTCTTCAGCCGTCTATCTCCAATTTTATATTTGAAATCATTCCACAGTAGACGCCTGCCATCACGCTCCGACGGCCACGAGCACCGCGCCGGCGGCGATCAGCGCGACGCCGAGCCAGTTCAGCGGGCTCAGCGTCTCGCCGAGCAGGGTCGCGCCGAAGAGCGCGACCAGGACGACGCTGAGCTTGTCGATCGGCGCGACGCGGGCGGCGTCGCCGAGGGACAGGGCGCGGAAGTAGCAAAGCCACGAAGCACCGGTGGCGAGGCCCGACAAGACGAGGAAGACCGCGCTCCGCCCCGGGATCCGGGCCAAGTCGGCGGCCTGGCCGGTGACGACCACGATGGCCGCGGTGAGCGCCAGGATCACCACCGTGCGGACGAGGGTCGCGACATCCGAGGGCACGCCCGCGACGCCGACCTTGGCCAGGATCGCGGTAAGCGCGGCGAAGGCCGCCGAGAGCAGGGCCCAGAAGCGCCAAGACTGGATCGATGACTGGATCAGCGTCGCCATCACGAGGGCCGGCCCGTCACAGGATCGCGCGCATCAGCAGCAGGCCGGCGAACAAGCCTGCGAGGCCGAGCGCCACCGAGCCGACGATGTAGACCGCTGCCGCCGCGGTCTGACCCCGCTCCAGCAGAAGCACGGCTTCCAGGGAATACGAGGAGAAGGTGGTGAAGCCGCCGAGCACGCCGGTGGCGATGAACAACCGCAGCGGCTGCCCGCCGCCGCGCAGGGCGAACCACCCGGTGAACAGCCCCATCAGCACCGAGCCGACGACGTTGATCGCCATGGTGCCGTAGGGGAAATCCGAGCCGAGCCGCAGGGAGGCTGCGCTGACGCCGTAGCGCGCGACGCCGCCGAGGCCGGCGCCGAGGAAGACGAGGAGGAGGTTCATTCTGTTGCCGATCCCGGGCAGGCGTGCACCCAAGCGCTAGCGTCTGGCACCGCGTCTGTCATCGGGCAGCCGGCATGCAAGAAGCCGGCAAGCACGACGAACGCCGCCGGCCCCATCACGGTCCGGCGGCGTGCAAGCGAGGTTCCAGGTTCGAACGCGCAAGTGTGGGGCGCACTATCCGAGCACCTTGTCGATGGTGATCGGCAGGTGGCGGATGCGCTTTCCGGTGGCGTGGAACACCGCGTTGGCCACCGCCGCGGCGGTGCCGACGATGCCGATTTCGCCGAGGCCCTTCACCCCGAGCGGGTTGGCCTTGTCCTCCTCGTCCACGAAGATCACGTCGATGTCGTAGATGTCGGCGTTGGCCGGCACGTGATACTCGCCGAGGTTGTGGTTCATGAACCGGCCGAGGCGGTGGTCCATCATCGATTCCTCGTGCAACGCCGAGCCGATGCCCATCACCACGCCGCCGAGGATCTGGCTGCGCGCGGTCTTGGGATTGAGGATCTTGCCGGCCGCCACCGCCGAGACGACGCGGGTGAGGCGGATCTGGCCGAGCTCCTCGTCGACCCGGACCTCTACGAAGACGGCCGAGTGGGTGTAGGCCTCGTACTGGCTGGCGAAATCCTTGTCGGGACCAGCGGATTCGGTCGCCTCCACCGTCTCGACGCCGGCGGCCTTCAGCACGTCGACCAGGGCGACGCTGCGGCTATCGTCGCCCGCCACCGCGATGCGCCCGTTCGCGAAGGAGACGCGGTCGAAGTCGACGTTGGCGAGCGGCGAACCCTCCATGGCGCGGGCGAGCTTGAACACCTGTTCGCCGACGTTGCGGCAGGCCTTCATCACCGCGGTGCCGGAGGAGGCTGCGGTCCACGAGCCGCCCGCGACCGGCGCCTCGGGGAGCCGCGTGTCACCGAGCTTGGTCGTCACGTCCTCCATCGGCAGGCCGAGGGTGTCGGCGGCGATCTGGGTGAGGATCGTATAGGTGCCGGTGCCGATGTCGCCGGTGGAGTTGCCGACCTCGAGCTTGCCGTCCGCGCTCAGGATGGCGTGGGCGCTCGATTGCTGCATCATCGATTCCCACACGCCGGTGGCCATGCCCCAGCCGACGAGCTCGTGACCCTCGCGCATCGAGCGCGGCGCAGGCGTGCGCTTGGCCCAGCCGAAGCGTTCGGCGCCCTGCGTGAAGCAGGCCTTCAGCGCCTTCGAGCCGAACGGCTTGTCCTCGGAGGTCGCGTCGGCCTCGGAGAAGTTGCGCAGGCGCAATGCGATCGGGTCGAGGCCGGCCTCGTGCGCCAGCTCGTCCATCGCGGTCTCGATGGCGAAGACGCCGGTGACCGCGCCGGGCGCACGCATGTCGCCGGGCGAGGCCGTGTCGAGCTGGGCGATCTTGTACGTCAGCGCGACGTTGTCGCACTTGTAGAGCACGCCCGACCAGTTGACGACGACCTCTTGGTAATCCTCGTAATGCGAGGTCACGCCGATCGCGTCGTGGCGCAGCGCCTGCAGCTGCCCGTCCTCGCCTGAGCCGAGCGACACGGTCTGGATCGCGTCCGGACGGTAGGTGAACGACCACATCTGGTCGCGGGTCAGGACCACCCGCACCGAGCGCTCTAGGTCGCGGGCGGCCAGCATCGCCAGGAAGAGCTGGTATTGCGGGCGCAGGCCCGAGCCGAAGCCGCCGCCGAGATACGGGTTGAGCACCCGCACGTCGTCCTTCTTCAGGCCGAACACCGCCGCGAGGTAGTTGTGGCTGTTCGAGACGCCCTGGACCTTGTCGTAGACCGTGTACTTGCCGTCGCCCTCGTAGACGACGGTGGAGGCGTGGGGCTCCATCGGGTTGTGGTGCTCGACCGCGAGCCGGTACTCGTTCTGCAGCTTGATCGGCGCGGCGTCGTAGGCGGCGTCGGCGTCGCCCCAGGGCTTAGGCGGCGGCTTGATGCCGGCGCGCTTCTTCGGCGGGTCGTAGGCGAAGGCGCGGACCGCGTCGGCGGAGGTCTTGGGCTCCTCGGCCTCGTAGGCGACCTTCACCAGGGTGGCCGCGTGCCGTGCGGTCTCGAAATCCTCGGCCACGACGAGGGCGACCGGCTGGCCGCTGAAGGCGATCTTGTCGTCGTAGAGCGCGCGGAACGGCGAGCCGGGGGGCGCCACCGCGTCCTGGTAATTGTAGTCGAGCCAAGCGGTGCGCGAGCGATTCTCGTGCGTGAGCACCTTGATGACGCCGGGCACGGCTTCGGCGGCGGCGGTGTCGATCGCGCTGATGCGGCCGCGCGCGATCGCGCTCGACACCACGTAGCCATGGGCGAGGTCGGCGGCGGTGAATTCGCCGGCGTACTTGGCCAGGCCCGTCACCTTGGCCGGTCCGTCGACGCGGTTGCGGGGGGTGCCGACGAAGCTGTCGTGGCCGGTGGAGCTGAAGGTCTGTGTCATGCGGCGATCCTTACTGGATGCGCTTGTCGGTGAGCGACTGCGGCGTGCCGGCGGCGGCCTGGGACAGGCCTCGCACGATCGCACGCCGCGCAAGCTCGACCTTGAACGCGTTCTCGGATTGGGGGCGGGCCTCGGCGACGACGAAGTCGGCGGCGGCCTGGAAGGTCTCGCGGGTGGCCGGCTTGCCGACGAGCAGCGCCTCGGCTTGCCGGTTGCGCCACGGCTTGTGCGCCACGCCGCCGAGCGCGAGGCGGGCGATCTTCACCGTGTCGCCGTCGAGTTCGAGCGCTGCCGCCACGGAGACGAGGGCGAAGGCGTAGGACAGCCGGTCGCGCAGCTTCAGGTAGGTGTAGTTCTTCGAGAGGTCCGCGGCGGGAAGGTCGACGGAGAGGACGATCTCGCCCGGCTTCAGGGTGTTGTCCTTGGCCGGGTCGTCGCCGGGCAGCCGATGGAAGTCCGCGAACGCGATGCTGCGGTCGCCCTCCGGCCCCGTCACCTGCACCACCGCCTCCAGCGCCGCGAGCGCGACGCACATGTCGGACGGGTGGGTGGCGATGCAGGATTCGCTCGCCCCGAAGATCGCGTGGATGCGGGTTACGCCGCCGATCGCGGCGCAGCCGCTACCGGGCTCGCGCTTGTTGCAGGGGGTGGCCGTGTCGTAGAAATAGTAGCAGCGGGTGCGCTGGTTGAGGTTGCCGCCGGTGGTCGCAGCGTTGCGCAGCTGGCCCGAGGCGCCTGCCAGGATCGCATCCGCCAGCAGCGGGTAGCGGCTCCTGACGCGGGCGTCGTAGGCGAGGTTCGCGTTCGTCACGAGGGCGCCGACCCGCAGTCCGCCGTCGTGCTCGGCGATGTCGCCGAGCGGCAGGCGGGTGATGTCGATCAGGCGGCCGGGGCGCGTCACGTCGTACTTCATCAGGTCGACGAGGTTGGTGCCGCCGGCGATGAACTGCGCGCCGGGTGCGCCGGCGAAGGCCTGCACGGCCTCCGCCACGGTGCCGGCGCGAACGTAATCGAAGCGGTTCATCGGGCGGCTCCCAAGTCTTGAGCCGCACCGTCCTGCGCCATCACATCCTCGATCGCGTCGACGATGTTGGTGTAGGCGCCGCAGCGACAGATGTTTCCGCTCATCGCCTCGCGGATCTCGTCGCGCGAATGCGCGTGACCCTCGTTCATCATGCCGACCGACGAGCAGAGCTGGCCCGGCGTGCAGTAGCCGCACTGGAAGGCGTCGTGCTCGACGAAGGCCGCCTGCATGGGGTGCAGGCCGTTGCTGCCGGCGCCGCCGTTCGACAGGCCGGCAAGGCCCTCGACGGTGGTGACCTCGGCGCCGTCCTTCATCACCGCCAGGGCGAGGCAGGAATTCACGCGGACGCCGTCCACCAGCACCGTGCAGGCGCCGCACTGGCCGTGGTCGCAACCCTTCTTGGTGCCGGTGAGGTCGAGGGTCTCGCGCAGCAGGTCGAGCAGGGTGGTCCAGGGGGCGACCTGGAGTTCGCGGTGCTGCCCGTTGATGGTCAGGCTGATGCCGACCCGGGTGTCCGCGGCGACCGGCGAACCGCTTTCGATGAGCATGAGGCGTTCCAAGAGAAAAGGTTTTTCGCGAAAGGGCGAACAGGTCGGGGCGAACACGGCGCGCAAGGCGTGCATCCGGCCTCGCCGCACGGCTCGTCCGTTGCACTCGATAACGGTTCCAATCTGCCGCCGTTCCAATCCGTGGTCGTCGCCGCGTCGGGCGTCGCGTTGCGGGCCAAGCGGTTTCCGTTTGCGCACGCCTCGGCTAACCCTGGGCCGGACCGCCGAACCGCCTCAGGAGCCCCGATGGCCGCCCTCGATTCCGTCCTCAACGACATCGACAAGGATCTCGACAACGCCCTGGAGCGCCTGTTCGCCTTCCTCAGGATTCCCTCGATCTCGACCGATCAGGCCTATGCCCCCCATTGCCGCGAGGCGGCGGCCTGGCTCGCCGCGGACCTGACGGCGCTCGGGTTCGAGACCTCGGTGGAGGAGACCTCGCTCCACCCCGTCGTGCTGGCGCATAAGCCGAAGCCCGGGGCGCCGCACGTGCTGTTCTATGGGCATTACGACGTGCAGCCGGTGGACCCGCTGGACCTGTGGGAGACGCCGCCGTTCGAGCCGCGGATCGCCACCGACGCGAAGGGCGAGAAGACAATCGTCGCCCGCGGCGCTTCCGACGACAAGGGCCAGGTGATGACCTTCGTCGAGGCCTGCCGGGCGCATCTCGCGATGAACGCCGAGCTACCCTGCGCGGTCACGATCCTGATCGAGGGCGCCGAGGAGAACGGCTCGCAGGGGCTGCCGGAATGGGTGGCGCGGAACAAGGATCGGCTCGCCGCCGACGTCGTGCTGGTGTGCGACACGTCGATGTGGAACCCGACGACGCCGGCAATCACCTCGTCACTACGCGGGCTCGCCTATTTCGAGGTCGAGGTGACCTGCGCCGACCGCGACCTGCATTCGGGCTTCTTCGGCGGCGCCGCGCGCAACCCGATCCACGTGCTGTCGCGCATCCTCGCCGACCTGCACGACGATGACGGCAAGGTGACGCTGCCTGGCTTCTACGACGGCGTGCGCGAGCGGCCGCCCGAGGTGCTGGAGCAGTGGCGCGGCCTCGACTTCACGCCCGAAACGTTCCTCGGCCCCATCGGCCTGTCGGAGCCGGCCGGCGAGCGCGGGCGTCTGCTGATCGAATTGGTGCAGTCGCGGCCGGCTTGCGACGTCAACGGCATCATCGGCGGCTATACCGGCGAGGGCACCAAGACGGTGATCGCGGGCAAGGCCAGCGCCAAGGTCTCGTTCCGCCTCGTGGACGACCAGGACCCGCAGAAGCTCGCCGAGACCTTCGAGGCCTTCGTGCGCGCACGCATCCCCGCCGACTGCTCGGTGAACGTGATCTGCTACAAGGGCTCGCGCGCCATCAGCCTGCCCTTCGACATGCCGGAGCTGGAGACCGCCCGCGCCGCGCTCCAGGACGAGTGGGGCGTGCCCGCGGTGACGGTGGGCGCGGGCGGCTCGATCCCGATCGTCGGCGACTTCAAGCGCCTCCTCGACCGCAACACCCTGCTGATCGGCTTCGGACTCGACGACGACCGCATCCACTCGCCGAACGAGAAGTACGACCTGCGGAGCTTCCACAAGGGCACGCGCTCGTGGGCGCGCATCCTGTCGGCTTTGGGGGCACGGCGGGGGCACTGAGCGGCGGCTTTCCCTCCCCCTTCCGCTGGGGCAGGCGGTGCGGTGCGAGACGGCTCGCGGGAACCGAGGCGTGCTTCTGCGCCTTCCCTGACCGCGCGACGGCAACCCGGCCGGTCGCCCGTCCCGGGAGCTTCATGCCGCATCGACGCACGATCCTGGCGGGCGGCCTCGGCCTGCTCGCCGCCTCGACGGCGCGGGCGGCGGGCGCGGTGGTGCGGGTGGACGATCCGCGGCTCGACGCGCTGATCGACCCGTCCGCACAACTGCGGACGCTGTTCGACGACGGGCGCTGGTGCGAGGGTCCGTGCTGGGCGCCCGGTCTCGGCGGGCTGGTGTTCAGCGACACCAAGGCCAACCGGATCCGCGTGCTCGCGGAGGACGGGTCGGCGAAGACCCTGTTCGACCCGTCCGAGAACGGCAACGGCAACGCGCTGGACGCGCAAGGACGCCTGATCACCTGCGAGCACCGCACCCGGCGGGTGGTGCGGCGCGAGGCGGACGGGACCAAGACCGTGCTGGCGGACGCGTTCGGCGGCAAGAGGCTGAACTCCCCCAACGACGCGGTGGTCGCCACTGACGGAGCGGTGTGGTTCACCGATCCCGTCTTCGGCATCACCCAGCCCGAAGAGGGCATCCTGGCCGAGCCCGAGCAGGCCGCGCGGCGCGTCTACCGCGTCACCGCGCCGGGCTCGTCGGCGGCCCGCGTCGAGGCGATGACCGACGCCCTCGACCAGCCGAACGGCCTCGCCTTCGCGCCGGACGGGCGCACCCTCTACGTCAGCGAATCCGGGGCGTCGCTCAACCCAGAGGGGGGTCGCGCGGTGATGGCCTTCGCGGTCGGTCCGGACGGTCGGCTTGGGCCGCCGCGGACCTTCGCGGCGATCGAAGCCGGCGTACCCGACGGCCTCAAGGTCGACGCCGCCGGCCGGGTCTACGCCGCCTGCGGCGACGGCATCCGCATCTTCGCACCCGACGGCACGGCGCTCGGGCGGATCGCCATGCCGACGGCTGCCGCGAACCTCGCCTTCGGCGGATCGGACGGGCGCCGGCTGTTCGTCGCCGCCGGCCACGCCATCCTCGCCATCGACCTGCGCGTCGCGCCCCGCGGCTGAAACGGTAAGCTCCATGTCCTTCGCCCGACTGTCTCTCGCCCGGCGCCACCTCCTCGCCGGCGGCCTCGCCGCCCTCGCCCTGCCCGCGGTCGCGGCCGAGGGCGGCTCGCCCGCGCCAGGCGGGACCGCGGTGGCGAGCCGGAAGGCGTCTCCGATGGAGCTGGCGCTCGCCGCGAACGCGCCCTCGACCCCGACCGGGCTGGCGATCTCGCACAAGGGCCGCGTCTTCGTGATGATGCCGCGCTTCACCGGCAAGGAGCCGATCACGGTGGGTGAGGTGTCGCCAGACGGCTCGGTGAAGGCCTATCCCGACCAGGCGACCAACACCCCGGACGCGGGGCAGCCGCAGGCGACGTTCTTCCACGTGCCGAACGGCGTCTTCGCCCCCGACGACAGCCTGTGGCTGCTCGATTCGGGCCTGCCCGAGGGCAAGGGCGCGCCGGTGCCGGGCGGGGCCAAGCTCGTCCAGATGGACCTCGCCACGAACCGGATCGTCCGCATGATCCCGCTCGAGGCCGGCGTCACGCCGACCTCGTCGCTGAACGACCTGCGCGTCGAGGTCCGAGCCGGGCGCCAGCGCGCCTACATCACCGACCAGGGCCAGGGCGAGGACGGGGCGATCCTCGCGGTCGACCTCGCTACCGGACAGGTGGCGCGGCGGCTCTCCGAGCATGCCAGCACCAAGTCGCAGAAGGGCGTGGTGAAGTTCGTCGAGGAGCGCCCGGTGATGCAGACCAAGGGCGACGGCCCGCCGCAGCATCCGAAGGGCGGCGCCAACGGCATCGCGCTGAGCCCCGACGGCACGCGCCTGTACTACGCGCCGCTGATGGCGCGGCGGCTGTATTCCGTGGAGACCGCGGGCCTCCTCGACCCCAAGGTCACGGATACCGAGGTGGCGGCGACCGTGAAGGATCTCGGCGAGAAGGGGATGACCGGCGGCCTGACCACCGACTCGAAGGACCGGGTCTACCTCAGCCTGCAGGAGCACAACGCCGTCGGCCGGCGCGACCCCGACGGCACGATCACGGTGATCGCCTCGGATCCGCGCCTGATCTGGGCGGACACGTTCTGGATCACCGCCGACCGCTGGCTCTACATTTCGGGCGCGCAGGTGAACCGCCGCCCCGAGTTCAACCACGGCAAGGACCTGCAGCAACCACCCTACGCGATCCTGCGGATGCGGATCGACGCCGACCCGGTCGACGGATTGTCTCAGTGACGACCTCGGCTCAGTAGCGGCGGCCGGCGCGGGCGGCGTCCACGCTCAGCGGGCCGGGGCCGGCGAAGACGAGGTACAGGAAGACGAAGCAGAACAGGATCGCGGCGTCGCCCCCGTTGACCGCCGGGAACGGCGATTTCGGCGCGTGGACGAGGAAGTAGCCCACCGCCATCTGGCCTGATAGCAGGAACGCGACGGGCCGGGTGAACAGGCCGAGGATGATCAGCGCGCCGCCGACCAGTTCGAGCAGGCCCGCGGCGCCCGCGAGGGAGAGCATCTCGGGCGCGGGCATCGCGCGGGGCGGCAGGCCGAACAGCTTCTGCGTGCCGTGCTGGAGGAAGACGAGGCCGGTCACCGCCCGCAGCAGCGACAAGGCGAGGGGGGCGTAGCCGTTCAGGCGCGCGACGAGCGAGTTCATGAGCGGACGTGTCTCCGAGGCCGGGGGAGACACCATCGCGAAGAATTCGGCGCCGCTGTCAAGCTTGGGGCTTCGGCGAACTGTGCTGCCGTCGGGCGCGTCTCGACCGCTTCATGAAATCCCAACCGATGCGTGTCACACTTTCCTTCCGACCGGACGCGCCGGGCTAGGGACTTGCAGGGAACGCCGTCCACGGCCTCCGATCCGGTGCTCCGCCGGGACGCCCCAACCCGTGCGAAGGGCCAATGCCATGACATCGGGTCCCCTCACGCGCATCCCGCCGAATGGACGGACAGCCCCCGACACGGCGGCGGAGTCGCGCCCCCCGGTGGTTCCCAAGCGTCGCCGGACCGGTCACAACGGGCCGATCGCGCCGCCGGCCTCCACGGGCCGGGGCGCTCCGCCGAGTCCCGAGGTCCCATCCGTGCCCCTGCCCCGCGTCGTCGCGTTCTCGGCGAGCATCAACCGGCCCTCGCGCACCCGCACCCTCGTCGAGGCGATCGCCGCGGAACTCGGCCGCCATCGCCGCATCGACCTGACCGTGATCGACCTGATCGACGCCGGGCCGGGCCTCGGTGCGCTCACCCGCGACGACCTCTCGGAGGCGGCGGAGGCGCTGGTCGCGGCGATCGAGGGGGCCGACGCGCTGATCGTCGGGACGCCGGTCTACAAGGGCGCCTATTCCGGCCTGTTCAAGCACGTGTTCGACTTTGTCGGCGCGGAGGCGCTCGTCGGCCTGCCGGTGGCGCTCGCCGCCACCGGCGGCGGCCTGCGCCATGCGCTGGTGGTGGAGCACTCGCTCCGTCCGCTGTTCGGGTTCTTCTCCGCGCACATCGCGCCGACCTCGGTCTATGCCGGCGGCGACGAGATCGCGGACGGGGTCGTCGCCGACGCGACGGTGGCCGCGCGCATCGAAGCGGCCGGCCGCGAACTCGACGCCCTGCTCGCCGTGTCGCGCGGGGCCGACCGGGCCAAGGCGCCGGCGGCGTGACCCTCAGGCCCTGACCTTCAAGCCTTGTCGAGCGCCCCGGCGATCGCGCTGATCACCCGCGGATCGGTCGGCTCGACCTGCGTCGCGAAGGCGGCGGCCAGGGTGCCGTCGCGGGCCACGAGGTACTTGTGGAAGTTCCAGCGCGGCGTCTCGCCGGGCTTCTCGAGCGCCGCCCACTGGTAGAACGGGTGCGCGCCCGGCATCTTCACCCGCGTCTTGGCCGTGAGCGGGAAGGTGACGCCGTGGTTCTTGCGGGCGGCCTCGGCGATGGCGGCCCCGTCCAGCGGCTCCTGGTTGCCGAAATCGGGCGACGGCACGCCGAGCACCGTCAGACCGCGCTCCTGGAAGCGGGTCCACAGGGTCTGCAGCCCTGCGAGCTGGCCGGCATAGCCGCAGGCGGTGGCGGTGTTGACCACCAGGATCGGTCGCCCGGCATAGGCCGAGAGCGGCATTGCGCCCCCTTCCGGCCCGTCGAAGGCGAAGGCGGTGGCACGCATCCCTGCATCCAGGGCTTGGGCGCGGCCGGCGGTGGCGGCGCCGACGGCCGCACCGAGGAGGGCGAGGGCGTCGCGGCGGTGAAGGATCATGGGCTTGCAGCCTCCGGAACGGTGGCAGATCACGTCAGCCGCCACATGGCGCAGGCGGCCGAGAGGTCCAGGGCGGCCGATCGCGCGATTTCGCGAGCCGGCGCACCGTCGGCACCGGTGGAACCTTCTGATGCGGCGGGCCTTTTGCGGGGGAACCTTGACTGTCGACTTCGGGCCGGATCGGGCGCGGGGCGACGATGGAAAGACGAGACGCGATGCGCAGCCTGATTGCCGGAACGGTCCTCCTCACCCTGGGCACGACCGCCCTGGGAACGAGCCTCGCGCTCGCGCAGACGCCGGCCCCGACCGCGCCCGCGCCGGGCACCCAGGCGGTGCCGCCGGAGAAGCCGGCCACGATTTCGCCGGACGCGCCCAAGCCCGACGTGGTGAAGCCTGACGTGGTGAAGCCCGACGCCTCCAGCTCCGACACGACCAAGTCTGACAAGGTCAAGTCCGACACGGTGAAGCCGGACGCGTCGGCCGCGCCATTGAAGCCGGTCGAGCCGGTGCCGGGGCAGCCCGCGACCTTCACGAACGACCTGCGGCCGACCTTCGTCGCACAGTCGCCCGACGACATGGTCAGCTCGAAGCTCGTCGGCCAGAGCATCATCAACGGCGCCAACGAGACCATCGGCGAGATCGCCGACGTGGTGATCGGCTTCGACGGCAAGGTGAAGGCCTGGGTCGTCGGCGTCGGCGGCTTCCTCGGGATCGGCACCAAGTACGTGGCGGTCGATCCCAGCGCGCTTCACCTCCAGCGGATCGACGGCAAGGCGCTGCGGGCGGTGATCAACACCGACAAGGACCAGCTCCGCGCGGCGCCGGAATACATCTACCTCGGCAAGGAGAAGCCGAAGGACGACGCCGGCAAGGCCGACGGGGCCAAGTGATCGCGACCCTGTAGGGCGGCCTTACGGCTCGACCCGGCGGAGCACGAAGGCGACGCCGGTTTCGGGGTCGCGCCGCCAGGTGCCGTCGCCGGCGGGCACGAGGTTCACCACGTGCCCGCGCTTGGCCACCAGGGTCATCCGGCCCTGGCCGGTGCGCCACGTCGCCGGGTCGAACACCTCGATCCCGGTGTCGCGGCAATTCGGAAGCAGGTGCACCGGCGCGCCTGGACCGCCGCCGAGATCGAGGCGACAGACGTCGCGGTTGAGCAACCGGTCGAGGGCGTAGATCCCGGCCTGCGCGCCAATGCCGGGCCCGGGCGCGGCCGCCGGGGTCTGCACCGGCTCCGGCGCTGCGGACGGCGCGGCCGCGGGCGGCGTGATCGCGACCGGCGCCGGATCGAGGAGGCTCGGCGGGCCCATCGCTGCGATCTCGAGGGGGACGAGGCTGTAGCTCTCGCCCGACGCGGCCGTGGCGACGTAGCTGCGCTGGTCGGGGCGTTTGGCGAAGGCCAGCACCGGGCGGACGTTCCTGTCGACGAGGCGGACGACGCCGTCGGCGAAGAGCCAGCCGGCGACCGTTCCCACCACCGGCACCGCCCGCCGACAGCCGGCAGGAAACCGCACCACCTGCCCGGCCTCGCCGGATTCCGAACTCAGCGTCATCACGCAGCGCCGGTTGGTGCCGTCGCGCGACAAGTCCCAGGTGCCGGGCACGCCGCCGCGCGCCTCGGGGAGGGTCATCGCGAAGGGCGCGGGCGAGTCGGCCGCGGGCGGCTCCTGCGCGCGGGCGGCGCCGGCCAGAGCGAGCCAAGCCCCGGCAGCGAACCGTAGGCCGGCGACGGAGTGGGCCGTGCTCATGCGCGGGCGCCCGAAACCGGCCAGGGCGTCTCCGCCACCGGCGTCAGCGGCCCGCGGCCCTCGAACCACGAGACCAGGTTGTCGACGACGAGCCGCCCCATGCCGGCGCGGGTCTCGTGCGTGCCCGACCCGACATGCGGCAGCAGCACCACCCGGTCGAGGGCGACGAGCCGCTCCGGCACGTGCGGCTCGGCGGCGAAGACGTCGAGGCCGGCGCCGTGGATCGTGCCGGCCTCAAGCGCTGCGACCAGCGCCGCCTCGTCCACCACGCTGCCGCGGGCGACGTTGACGAGGATGCCCTCCGGCCCGAGCGCCGCGAGCACCGGGGCGTCGACGAGGCCGTCCGTGCCGGCGCCACCCGGCGCCACCACCATGAGCACGTGGACGGCTTGCGCCAGCCCGACCAGGGTCGGATGGTAGGCGTAGGGCGCGTCGGCTTGCGGCCGCCGTCCGTGATAGGCGATCTCGACGCCGAAGCCTTCGAGTCTGCGGGCGATCGCCCGCCCGATCCGCCCGAGCCCGAGGATGCCGACCCGGCGCCCGCGCAGCGATGCGGTGAGCGGGAACGGCGCCGCCGGCCACCGCCCGGCGCGCAGGTAGCGGTCCGCCTGCGGGATCCGGCGGATCGTGGCGAGCAGGAGGCCGACCGCCAGGTCCGCGACCTCGTCGGTGAGCACGTCCGGCGTGTTGGTGACGACGACGCCGCGCCGCGCGGCCTCGGCGGCGTCGATCGTGTCGTAGCCGACCCCGAAGTTGGCGACGATCTCCAGGTTGGGAAGCTGGTCGAGCAGCGCGCCGTCCACCACCGCCTGGGCGTTGACCGCGAGCCCGCGGACGCGCGGGCCGACCTCGGCGAGGAACGCGTCGCGGTCGTTCGCGGTGTCGAGCCGGTGCAGGGCGAAGGTGGGCGTCAGGGCCTCCGCCACGCTCGGGTGCATCGGCTTCAGCATGAGGAGTTCGGGCGGATGCAGGGTCAAAGGTCGGCTCCGGGCGCGGGGCGCGGCTGGTGTCCGTCGCATGGACGGGAGGGAGCTGACGATCCTGCGCGCATCGGCGTCGTCGCTATCCGATCCAGTCGATGGTGATGGGAGCGTCGATGTTCAGGAGGCCGTGGACCGGGCATGCGTGGGCGGCCGCTTCCAGCCGGGCGCGTTGCCCGTCGTCGAAGGCGCCGGGCACCTGGAGGGCGACCGACAACCGGGCGATGCGTCGCGGGGCGTCGGCCATCTCCTTCGTGACGGTCGCCGTCGCACGGCCGATCTCCAGGCCCATCGTGTGCGCGGCCACACCCATCATGCTCAGAATGCAACTGCCGAGGGACACCGCCAGCATCTCGCTCGGAGAGAAGCCGGCCCCGAGCCCGTGATGGTCCTTCGGAGCATCCGTGAGGACGACGGCACCGGACTCGGCATGCTCGGAACGGCAGCGCAAGCGCCCCTCATAGGTCACCACGATCCCGCTCACGCCGGCCTCCCGCGATGCCCCCGCATCCCCCAAGACGGTTGCCGCACTTCCCGGCGAAGATCCAGTGCCCTGCGGAATGGCCGGCAGGGATCGGATGACGACGGCGGCGGCCTGACTCCCCTTCGAGCGATCC
>NZ_VRVF01000053.1:0-35746 GCF_008040045.1 Methylobacterium sp. WL8
GCGCAGGCGGGGCTGCCGCGGGCTCCGGCGGGGTCAGGCCGGGGAGCGGCAGTTCCGGCTCCGCCTGCGCGTCGGCTGGCGGATGCGCGATCGGGCCATGCTCGACGACCTCATGCTCAAGCGTCTCTTGCTCATGAGTTTCGTGCGCCGCGGCCGGCACGGGCTCGGGGATGGCCGGCTCGGCGTAGGCTTCCGCGAAGGCCGGGTCGGCGCGGGTCTGGCCGCCGAGGAGGCCGGCGCCGACGGCGGGGTCCACGACGCTCGGCAGCGTCGGGCGGCCGGGCGCCGGGTCGGCCGTGGCGGGCGCCGCCGGAAACGGGTCGACGAGGGGCGCGGGCGCCGCCGGCGGCAGGCGCACCCCGTCCTGGATCGTGCCGACGGCGTCGACGATGCGGCGGGCGTCGAAGGCGTGGGCGACCCGGCGCAGGCCCATGGCCACCACCGCGAGCCCGGAGAGCACCGCCCCGGCCGAGGCGACGGTGGCGCCCGCGATCACCATGGAGAGGCCGCTCTCGAGGCGAACGAAGGGAAACCCCTGGATCACCGCGACGACGCCGCCGATCACCATGGCGGCACTCAGCGCGAACAGCGCAATGATCATGGAACTCTCGAAATCGGGGCCGGATACGCCAGACCCGTAGTAAGACCTTGTCGGCGTTTTGCAAAACACAACCAAGCCCCGTCCGGCGGACCGGCGTGGCGGTTTCCACGGACTTCGTTCCCGATCCGGCGTTGCCGCGGAAGGAAGGCCGACTTACCTACCGGGTCGTTGCCCCGTCGAGCGCGGTGCGCGGCCTCCGGTCGGACGCCCGCACCCCTGCGTTCGACAAGACGGAGAATCCCATGACCTTCACCCTGCCGGAACTGCCCTACGCCTACGACGCGCTGGCCCCTTACATGTCGAAGGAAACCCTCGAGTTCCACCACGACAAGCACCACAAGGCCTACGTCGACACCGGCAACAAGCTGCTCGAAGGCACCGGTCTCGAGGGCAAGAGCGTCGAGGAGATCGTCAAGGCGTCCTACGGCAACAACCAGCCGCTGTTCAACAACGCCGGCCAGCACTTCAACCACCTGCACTTCTGGCAGTGGATGAAGCCCAACGGCGGCGGTGCGATCCCGGGCACCCTCGCCAAGAAGATCGACGAGGATCTCGGCGGCGCCGAGAAGTTCAAGGCGGACTTCATCCAGGCCGGCATCGGCCAGTTCGGCTCGGGCTGGGCCTGGCTCGCGGTCAAGGACGGCAAGCTCGCGATCATGAAGACCCCGAACGGCGAGAACCCGCTGGTACACGGCGCCAAGCCGATTCTCGGCTGCGACGTGTGGGAGCACTCCTACTACATCGACTACCGCAACCGTCGCCCCGACTACCTCAAGGCGTTCCTCGAGAACCTCGTGAACTGGGAGCACGTGGAGAAGATGTACGCCGAGGCGACCGCCTGAGGCGTCGCGACATCGCCCTCCCCCGGGGGAGGGCGGCTTTCGTCGCGGCCGATGCGCGCTCAGCCCAGCTCTGCCGCGGCGAGCCCGGCCTCGGTCAGGTAGGGCCGGAACAGGCTCGCCACCTGGGCCGCACCCCAGTCCAGGTGCTCGCGCCGAACCTCGTCGAGGCCGCGGCGCGAACGCAGGTAGTCGATCCAGTAGGTCGAGACGATCCAGGCGTTGACGATCAGGTGCTCGGTCTCGGCGGTGCCTGCGCTGAGCAGCCCCGCCGCCTTCATGCCTGCCAGCGCCTGCCGGACGTGGTCCTGGCCGGCGTCGCTCAGGCTCTTTAGCCGCGGCCGCAGGGACGGGGCGAGCCGGAAGATCGTGCCGCCGTCGCGGTAGAAGAAGCGCCACTCCCACATCAGCGTGAACCAGCCGGCGAGGTAGGGGGCGTAGCGCGCCCGACCGTCCGCCGTGGCGTGGGCGGTGGCCACCGCCTCCAGCCGGCGCTCGAAGTCGGAGAACAGCGCCTCCAGGATCTGCTCCTTGCGCTGGAAGTGATAGTACAGGTTGCCCTCGTTGATGCCGACCGCGGCGGCGATCTCGGCGGTGGTGACCGCGGCAGGCCCGCGCTCGTTGAACAGGTCGCGGCACGTCGCGAGGACGCGCGCGCGCGTGCCGGTCCGCTTCGGTGCGCCTTCGGCCGTTTCACCGGCCGGCGCCTTCGCCCGCGCGGCGCGCGTGACGGGGCGAGCCGCGTCTCCCGGTTCCTGCGCTGCCCGATCCGACCTGCGACGCTTCATTCGACCTGCCTGCCACGGGCGGTGGACCCGCTTGCGGTCCCGCGCGGCCCGGCCGCGTTCGGCCCCGTCACCGGCACCAAGGGCGTTTTACGGCGCCCGCCCGTTGACGTCCATAAGGTGTTCACCTTAAATACAAGCACAGAGAGAAACCGCCGGAGCCGAGACGCCATGAACGACGCCGCCGACGATGCTGCGCCCACCAAAGCGGCTGCGCCTGCCAAGATCGGTTTTGCTGCGGCGGCCGGGCGTGAGGCCCGGCACGTCGACGTGCTGGTGGTGGGTGCCGGCCTCTCGGGCATCGTCATGGGGCACTACCTCCAGACCGAGTGCCCGCAGAAGACCTACGCGATCCTTGAGGCCCGCGACGCGATCGGCGGCACCTGGGACCTGTTCCGCTATCCCGGGCTGCGCTCGGATTCCGACCTCTACACCTTCGGCTTCAGCTTCCGCCCCTGGCGCAGCGACAAGGCGATCGCCGACGGCGCCTCGATCCTGGCCTACGTGCGCGAGACCGCGACGGCCGAGGGCATCGACCGACACATCCGCTTCGGCACCCGGGTCGTGCGGGCGGCCTGGGATTCGGCCGCCGCGTTGTGGACGCTGGACGCCGAGGTCGGCGCGGCGGCCGAGCCGGTGCGCTACACCTGCCGGATGCTGTCGGTGTGCGCCGGCTACTATGCGTACGATCACGGCTACAGCCCGGACTTCCCCGGCCGCGAGCGCTTCGCGGGGCCGGTTGTGCATCCGCAGGCCTGGCCCGAGGACCTGTCCTGGGCGGGCAAGCGCGTGGTGGTGATCGGCTCGGGCGCGACCGCGGTGACGCTGGTGCCGGCGATGGCCGAGACCGCGCGGCACGTCACGATGCTGCAGCGCTCGCCGACCTACGTCGTCGCCCTGCCGAGCCGGGACCAGATCGCCGATTGGCTGCGCCAAAAGCTGCCCGCCGGCCTCGCCCACCGGCTGACGCGGGCCAAGAACGTGGCGCTGGGGATTGTCTTCTACCAGTTCGCACGCAGGAAGCCGCAGGCGATGACCCAGCGCATCCTCGACGGCGTGCGCGCGCAGCTCGGCCCCGACTACGATGTCGGCAAGCATTTCACCCCGAGCTACAAGCCCTGGGACCAGCGCCTCTGCCTCGTGCCGGACGGCGACTTGTTCAAGGCGATCCGCTCCGGCGCCGCCTCGGTCGAGACCGACACGATCGCGAGCTTCACCGAGGACGGGCTCCGGCTCGCCTCCGGCAAGACGCTGCCGGCCGACATCGTCGTCACCGCCACGGGCCTGCGGATGAAGCTGCTCGGCGGCATGACGCTCACCGTCGACGGCCGTGCGGTCGAGCCGGAAGACACGTTCCTGTACAAGGGCATGATGCTGTCCGGCGTGCCGAACTTCGCGGTGACGATCGGCTACACCAACGCCTCGTGGACCCTTAAGAGCGAGCTCACCGCGCGCTATCTTTGCCGGCTCATCAAGCACATGGACGCGAATGGGTTCACGCGCTGCGAACCTCTGGCGGATGTTGCTCGCCTCAACGCGACGCCGACCCTGCCGCTCACCTCCGGCTATGTCACCCGCGCCGCGCACCTGCTGCCGAAGCAGGCCGACACCAAGCCGTGGAAGCTGCACCAGAACTACATCCTCGACACCGCAGCCCTGAAGTTCGGCCGCCTCGACGACGGCACAATGCGGTTTTCGCGCAGCGAACCGGCCAAGCGCGCGGCGTAGGATTCTCACTGGGGCGGGATGGCGCCGACCGGCCCCCTCTCCCGAACGGCAGAGGGGACCCGTGCGTCTTCGGTTTTCCGACATCGCAAGCGCCAAAGCGGATGACCGGGCGATCACGACACCGACGCCACGGCATCGAAACGAAGGGAAAGGCCCCCCATGCCGAACTGGAACCTCGAGAACCGCACGGCCGTCGTCACCGGGGCGGCGAGCGGCATCGGCCGGGCGTTGGCGGTGGGGCTCGCCGCCCGCGGTTGCAACCTGGCGCTGGCCGACCGCAACGTCGCCGGGCTGGAGGAGACCGAGCGGGTGATCGCGACGAACCGCGTCCGCATCAGCCGGCACGCGCTGGACGTCGCAGACCGCGAGGCCGTCGCCGCGCTGCCGGCAGTGGTTGAGGCGGCCCATGGCGGACTCGACCTGCTGGTCAACAACGCCGGCGTGGCGGTCGGCGGCACTTTCGACGACGTGACGGAAGCCGACTTCGAATGGCTATTCGAGATCAACTTCTGGGGCGTGGTCCGCATGACCCGCGCCTTCCTGCCGCTGCTGCGCGCGCAGCCCGAGGCGCGGATCGTCAACCTGTCGAGCCTCTACGGGCTGATCGCGCCGCCGGGCCAGACCGCCTACGCGGCGAGCAAGTTCGCAGTGCGCGGCTTCTCGCAGGCGCTTGCCCACGAGCTCGCCGGCAGCTCGGTCGGCGTCACGGTGGTGCATCCGGGCGGCGTCGCCACCTCGGTGGCCGACAGCGCGCGCCTGCCCGCGCACATGACTCCGGAGGAGGCCGCCCGGGGCCGTGCCGCCGCCAACAGCCTGCTCAAGCTGCCGCCGGAACGGGCCGCCGCGATCATCCTGGCGGCGGTGGAGCGCCGGCAGGGCCGGGTGCTCGTCGGCACGGACGCGAAGCTGGTCGCGCTGATCGAGCGCCTCGTTCCGGTCTCGTACTGGAGCCTCATCCAGAAGCTGATCCCCCGCGGCCGCGCTGCGACCTGAGCGCGGATCGCCGCGGGCCGGCCCCAAGACCTTGCCGCCGGGAGAGCGCGGCACACCTCCATTCGACCGGTCCCGGACCGAAGCGAAATACCGGCCTCGGACCGATGGGAAGTGGAGCGCGCCAATGGACCACCCGATCGCCGACCCGGCCAAAACCGGTGCCGAGGAAGGCCTGCTCGGACGCCCGCAGGTTCGGGTCGACGGCCCGGCCAAGGTGACGGGCCGGGCGCGGTTCTCCTCCGACGTCCCGCTGAAGGGGTGCGCGCACGCGGCGCTCGTCACCAGCACGATCGTGCGCGGGCGCATCCGCGGCTTCGACCTCTCCGCGGCCATGGCGACGCCCGGGTGCCTGCGCGTCTTCACCCATCGCGAGCTCGCCGGCCGGATCGCGCCGGTGAAGCACCTGATGGCCGGCGGCTACGCCAACAGCGCGCACCTTCCCCTCGGCTCCGATGAGGTCGCCTATGCCGGCCAGATCGTTGCCCTCGTCGTGGCCGAGACGCAGGAGGCGGCGACGGCGGCCGCCGCCCGCGTCCGCGTCGCGTACGCGGAGGCGCCGTTCGCCGCCACCTTCGACGAGGCCGGCGCCGAGACCGTCCGGCTGGCCGACCTGAAGCCCGAGCACGCGGATCCGGGCCGCGGCGACGCCGACGCCGCCCTGGCGCGGGCAGAAGTGCGGATCGCCGCCCGCTACGAGACGCCCACGCAGCACCACAACCCGATGGAGCTGTTCACCACCGCCTGTTTCTGGGAGGGCCGGCGGCTCACCGTGCACGAGCCGTCCCGCTACGTCGGCGCGCTGCAGCACGGGCTCGCCGCGCAGCTCGGCCTCGCGCCAGAGGACGTCCGCGTCGTATCGGGGCCGATCGGCGGCCATTTCGGCTCGAAGCTCGCTCTGTCGCAGCACACGGCCCTGGTGGCGCTTGCCGCCCGCGACCTCGGCCGCCCGGTGTCCCTGGTGCCGACCCGGAGGCAGGGCTTCACCATCGCGAACCACCGCCCGGAGACCCGCCACGACATCCGCCTCGGCGCCGACCGCGACGGCCGCCTCACCGCCCTGGTCCACGAGGCGACGATGACGACCTCGCGCTTCGATGCCTTCGCGATGGAGGGCACCGACGTGACCGCGAGCCTCTACGCCTGCCCCGACATCCGCACCGACGAGCGCGCCGTGCGGGTCGACCGCAACACGCCCGGCCCGATGCGGGCGCCCCCCGAGGTGCCCTACCTGTTCGCCCTGGAAAGCGCGGTCGACGAGATGGCCTGGACCCTCGGCCTCGATCCGATCGAGCTCCGGCGGCGCAACGACACCCCGACCGACCCGGTCTCGGGCAAGCCGTTCTCGTCGCGCCCGCTGATGGCCTGCTTCGATGCGGGGGCTGCCGCGTTCGGCTGGGCGCGCCGCGACCCGCGGCCCGGCGCGATGCGCGACGACCGTCTCCCGGACGGTCCGTGGCGGGTCGGCCTCGGCTGCGCGACCTCGGTGCGGCCGGTGAAGATCGCCGCCGCGACCATGCGCGTCGCGCTTGCCGCCGACGGCCGGGTCGCGGTCGAGACCGCCCACCACGAGATCGGCAACGGCATCACAACGCTGCTGGCGATGGCCGCCGCCGACGGGCTCGGCGTGCCGATGGCGGCCGTGACGGTGCGGCTCGGCGACACGGCGCTGCCGCCGGCCGGCATCTCGGGCGGCTCCTCGACCACCACGAGCCTGCTCAACACCCTGGCGCTCGCCTGCGAGCAGATCCGCGCGCGTCTGGTCGCCGCATGCACCGCCGCCGACGGGCCGCTGGCCGGGGCCGACCCCGCGCGCCTGCGCCTCGTCGGCGGGCGGCTGGCGCAGGCCGACGGGGGCGGCGTGCCGCTCGGCGAGGCGGTCGCCCGCCTCGACTCCGCCGGCATCGAGACCCTCGCCGAGTTCGTCCCCGAGGACGGCAGCGCCAAGAGCCTCGAGGCCCTGCGCGCCGGGCACATCAACCTCGCCAGCGGCGGCGACCACCTGTCCTGGGCCTTCGGCGCGCAGTTCGCCGAGGTGCGCGTCCACGCCGAGACCGGGGAGATCCGCGTGCCGCGCCTGCTCGGGGCGTTCGCGGCCGGACGCATCCTCAACCCGCTCACCGCCCGCAGCCAGCTCGCGGGCGGCATGATCTGGGGACTCGGCTCGGCGCTGCTGGAGGAGACGGTGCTCGACCGCGGCCATTACTGCAACGCGGACCTCGCCGAATACCTCGTCGCCACCGCGGCCGACACGCCCGAGATCGAGGTCCTGTTCGTCCCCGACCCGGACGCAAAGGTGAATCCGCTCGGCCTGAAGGGACTGGGAGAACTCGGCATCATCGGCGTCAACGCGGCCATCGCCAACGCGGTCTACCACGCCACCGGCCAGCGCCACCGCCGCCTGCCGATCCGGATCGAGAGCGTGGCGTAAGCGGCTCGCGACCGCTTCCCTCGCCTGCGGCCGCTCCCCCCTCGCCTGCCACCCGCTTGCGTTGCCGGTGGCCACAACCGTAAGCCTCCGCCGGGCAGCAGTGACGGTGGGCGGCGTGACGGCACTCGCATTCGGGACGAACCGGTGATCCGCGCGATCCTCTCCGTCGGCGGCTGGACGCTGGTGTCGCGGGTCACGGGGTTCGCCCGCGACGTGGTGATGGCCGCGGTGATGGGGGCCGGGCCGATGGCCGACGCCTTCGTCGTCGCCTTCCGCCTGCCGAACCATTTCCGCGCGATCTTCGGCGAGGGGGCGTTCAACACCGCCTTCGTGCCGGCCTATGCCGGGCTGTCGGAGGCCGGGGCGGACGGCGCGGCGCAACGCTTCGCCGACCGGATCTTCACGCTGATGCTGGCCGTGCAGGTCGTGCTGCTGGCGGTGGCGATCCCCGCGATGCCGTGGGTGGTGCGGGCGCTGGCGCCGGGCTTCGCGGAGGACCCGCAGCGCTTCGACCTCGCGGTGGCGCTGACGCGGATCACCTTCCCCTACCTGCTGTTCATGACCCTGGTGACGCTGCTCTCCGGCGTGCTGAACGCCCAGCGCCGCTTCGCGGTGGCGGCCGGCGCCCCGGTTCTCTTGAACCTGGCGATGCTGGCGGCGCTCAGCCTGGCCTTCCTGTTCCCCGACGCGGCGCACGCGGCCGCCTGGGGTGTCGCGGTCTCGGGCGTGCTCCAGTTCGGACTGCTGTGGTGGGGCTGCCGGCGGGCGGGCGTCGCGCCGCGGCTCAGCCGCCCTAGCTTGCGCGATCCGGCGATGCGCCGGTTCTTCGCCGTGCTCGGGCCGGCGGTGGTGGGCGCGGCCGGGTTCCAGATCGCGACGTTTGCCGACACCATCATCGCGAGCTTCCTGCCCACCGGCGCGGTCTCGGCATTGTACTACGCCGACCGGCTCTACCAGCTGCCCTTCGGCGTCATCGCCATCGCCGCCGGCACGGTGCTGCTGCCGGAGATGAGTCGGCGGATCGCGGCCGGGGACGTGTCCGGCGCGCATGCCGCGCAGAACCGTGCCGCCGGGTTCTCGCTCGCGCTCTCCGCCCCGTTCACGGTGGCCTTCCTGACCCTGCCCGGCCTGACCATGGCCGCCCTGTTCCAGCGCGGCGCGTTCTCGGCGGACGACGCCGCCCGCGCGGCGTCGGTGCTGGCCGCCTACGGGCTGGCGCTGCCGGCCGTCGTGCTGGTGCGCTCGGCGGTGGCGAGTTTCTACAGCCGGCAGGACACCAGGACCCCGCTCTGGGCCTCGCTCACGGCGATTGCCGTCAACGTCGTGCTGAAGCTCTGGCTCACCGGCCCCTACGGCGTCGTCGGTCTCGCGCTCGCCACCGCGATCAGCCAGTGGGTCAACCTGCTGATCCTCGTCGCCCTCGCCTGGCGCCGCGGCTGGACCGCGCCGAGCCGGACGCTGGGCCTCACCATCCTCGGCGTGGCGCTCAGCTGCGCCGCCCTCGCGCTGGTGGCGGTCTACGGGCTGCCGGTGGTGGAATCCCTCGTGCCCGCCCTGCCGCGCGGCCGCGAGGTCGCGGTGCTGGCGCTGCTCGGCGTCGCGGGCGCGGCCGTCTACGGCGGGCTGCTCGCCGGCCTGCTCCACCTGTTCGGGCTGCGCCTGCGGCGGGCTTGAGCGGTTCGGCCTCTCCCTCCCCCCTTTCAGCGGGGAGGGGAACGCGTCGCGCGTGTGCGCCCCCTACTCGTCCGGGTGCACCGCGGGCGAGAGGTCGATCGGCAGGCGCGGGCCCTTCAGCTCGGAATCGCTCGGCAGCGCGCGCGCATCCCAGCCGCCGCCGAGCGCCCGGATCAGGCTCACGGCGGTGGTGAAGCGCGAGAGCCGCACCTGCAGCGCGGCGACCTCGTTGTTGAGCTGCAGCGCCTGGGCGGTGACCACGGTGGTGAAGTTCTGGGTGCCGGCGCGGTACTCGTTCAGCGTGATCTCGACGGCGCGGCGGGCGAGCGTCACCGCCTCGTCCTGCGCCACCTGCTGGCGGGCGAGGATGCGGATGCCGACGAGGCCGTTCTCGACGTCGGCGAAGGCGGCGAGCACGGTCTGGCGGTAGTTCGCCACCGAAGCGTCGTAGCCGGCCCGCGAGGCGGTGATCGCCGCCGAGCGCGCGCCTCCATCGAACAGCACCTCGCTGCCGGCCGCCGTCACCGCCCAGACCTGGTTGGCCGCCGACAGGAGGCCGGTACGGGTAAGCCCCGAAATGCCGCCCGACGCTGACAGCGTCACGCTCGGGTAGAGGGCGGCCACGGCGACGCCGATCTGCTCGCTCTGCGCCTGGACGGCGCGCTCGGCCTGGGCCACGTCCGGGCGGCGCTCCAGGAGGGACGCCGGGATGCCGACCGGCACCGCCGGCGGCACGAGGGCCAGCGGCGCCACCGCCAGCGACAGCTCCGAGGGCGGGCGGCCGATCAGCGTCGCGATCGCGTTCTCGAACTGGGCGCGGGTGAGCGTCGCTGCGATCGCCGCCGCCTGGGTGGTCTGCACCTGCGTCTGCGCGGTGATCACGTCCGAGCGCGCGGCGACGCCGGCATTGTACTGGTTCTCGGTGATCGCCACCGTGCGCTTGAAGTTCTCGACGTTGGCGTTGAGCACCCGCACCAGCGAGTCGGCGTAGCGCAGCGACAGGTAGTTGTTCGCGACCTCGGCCTGGATCGTCAGGCGGGTCAGCGCCAGCGTCGCGGCGTCGGCCTGGGCCAGCGCCGCCTCGGTCTCGATGGTCCGGCGGATGCGGCCGAACAGGTCGAGCTCCCAGCTCGCCTGTCCCTGGATCGAGACGGAGGTGCGCTCGGTGCCGACCGTGCGCGAGCGGGTGATGCTCGGGGCGCCGACGACCGTCGGGTAGAGCGCCGCCTGGGCCGACTCGACCAGCGCTCGCGCCTGCCGGAAGTTCGCCACGGATTGGCGTAAGGACTGGTTGTCGACATCGACGAGGCGGATCAGCCGGTCGAGGGTCGGATCGCGAAAGACCCGCCACCAGTCGCCGCGCTCGGCCCCGTCGTTGGGCGCCGCCGCGCGCCAGTTCTTGCGCGACGCGACGAAGGCGGCCGAATCCTCGCGGGTGCCACCCTGCTTGAACGCCAGCGGCGTCTCGACCGAGGGGCGCGAATAGTCCGGGCCGACGACGCAGGCGGACAGCGCCGTGGTGAGGGCGAGGAGGCTGGCCGCCCTCAGGAGGTGACGCATCGTTGGGTGCGCATCCCCTCGCCCCGCCTGCGGGGAGAGGGCCGCCTGCACCTTGGCGTGCAGGCGGCGAGCGGAAGCGACGGTGAGGGGGCCGGGAAGGACGAGGCTCTTCCATCGAAGCCCCCTCACCCTCGGCTGCCGCCTCGCCGCGCCGACGACGGGGTCGTCGCAGCCCTCTCCCCGCGCGCGGGGAGAGGGGGGTGCGCACGCCCCGTCCTGCATCGCCGGAAACCGCATCATTCCCCCGCCGGCACGGCCGCGGCTCCGCCGCGGCGGCGGGCGTTCACCCGGTGCCGGAGGCGGTCGAGGCAGAGGTAGACGACGGGGGTGGTGTAGAGGGTCAGGATCTGGCTCACGATCAGGCCGCCGGCGATGGCGATGCCGAGCGGGCGGCGGAGCTCGGAGCCCTCGCCGCCGCCGAAGATCAGCGGCGCCGCGCCGAGCAGCGCCGCCAGCGTTGTCATCATGATCGGGCGGAAGCGCAAGAGGCAGGCCTCGAAGATCGCCTCGCGCGGCGCCGCGCCCCGCGTCCGCTCCGCGTCGAGGGCGAAGTCGATCATCATGATGGCGTTCTTCTTGACGATGCCGATCAGCAGGAACACCGCGATCAGGGCGACGATCGTGAACTCGGTGCCGGTCACCAGCAGGGCAAGCAGCGCGCCGATGCCCGCCGAGGGCAGCGTCGAGAGAATCGTGATCGGGTGCACGAAGCTCTCGTAGAGGATGCCGAGGATCGCGTAGACCGCCAGGATCGCGGCCAGGATCAGCAGCGGCTGGCGCGAGGCCGAGGCGATGTAGTTCTTGGCAGCGCCCGCATATTCGCCGTGGATGGTGGCCGGCAGGCGCAACTCCGACATCGCCTTGTCGATCGCGGCGGTGGCGTCCGACAGGCTCTTGCCCGGCGCCAGGTTGAACGAGATCGTCGTCGCCACGAACAGGCCCTGGTGGCTGACCTGCACCGGGGCGTTGCCGGTCTCCACCCGCGTGAAGGCCGAGAGCGGCACCATCGTCTCGACCGACGACGAGACCGGCGCGCTCGAAGACGCGCTGCCCTTCGAGGCGGCGATGGCGTTGGCGGCCGCGTTCCGGGCGGAATCGGAGGCGACCGCGGCGGCGTTGGTGCTGGCGTCGGCCGCGGCCGTCGTGGAGGGGACCGCGCTGGCGGGCGCCGCCGCCACCGTGCCGGCGACCGCGTTGGTGGTGGCCGAGCCCCGCGCCTTGCCGCCCGAGGTCGAGACGTAGAGCTGCTTGAGGGTCTCGGGGTTCTCCAGGTAGCGCGGCGCGATCTCCATCACGACGTGGTACTGGTTCAGCGGGTTGTAGATCGTCGAGACCTGGCGCTGGCCGAAGGCGTCGTAGAGGGTGTTGTCGATCTTGTCGGGCGTGATGCCGTAGCGGAAGGCGGTGGCGCGATCGATCACCAGCCGGCTCTCCAGCCCACCCTCCTGCTGGTCGGAGGTGACGTCGGCAAACGTCGGGTCCTTCTGCAACGCCTGCACCAGCTTCGGGGCCGCCGCGTAGAGTTCGGCCGCGCTGTCGCCCTGCAGGGTGTATTGGTACTGGGCGAAGCTCTGGCGCCCGCCCATCTGCAGGTCCTGGCGCGGGAAGACGTAGAGCCGCGCACCGGCCACCTGCGACAGCTTCGGGCGCAGACGGTTGGCGACCTCGCTGATCGAGACGCGCTCGCCCGCGGGCTTCAGGCCGACGAAGACGTTGGCCGAGTTGGTGCCGCGCCCGCCGGTGAAGCCGACGACGCTGTCCACCGCCGGGTCCGCCTGCACGATGGCGGCGGCCTCCTTGAGCTTCTTCTCCATCGACTGGAACGAGATGCGCTGGTCGGCCTGGATGCCGCCCATCATCTGGCCGGTGTCCTGCTCGGGGAAGAAGCCCTTCGGCACGATGACGTAGAGGTAGACGTTCAGCCCGATCGTGGCGGCGAGCACGAGCAGCACCAGGCGCGGATGCGCCAGCGCGACGCGCAACGTGCGCTCGTAGGCGTTGAGCGTCCCGGTGAAGGCGCCCTCCAGGCCGCGGATCAGGATGTTGGGGCGCTTGCCCGAACGATGGGTCTCGGGGCGCAGGAAGCGCGCGCACATCATCGGCGTGGTGGTCAGCGAGAGCACCAGCGAGATCAGGATTGCCAGCGACAGGGTCACGGCGAATTCCTGGAAGATCCGCCCGACCAGGCCGCCCATCAGCAGGATCGGCAGGAACACCGCGATGAGCGACAGGCTCATCGAGATCACGGTGAAGCCGACCTCGCGGGCGCCGACCAAAGCCGCCTCGATGCGCGACTTGCCCATCTCGATGTGGCGCTGGACGTTCTCGAGCACGACGATGGCGTCGTCCACGACGAAGCCGGTGCCGATGATCAGCGCCATCAGCGACAGGATGTTGAGCGAGTAGCCCAGCAGGTACATCACCGAGAAGGTGCCGACGATCGAGATCGGCACCGCCACCGCCGGGATCAGCGTGGCACGCCCCGAGCGCAGGAACGCGAACACCACCAGGATGACGAGGCCGACGGCGATCAGCAGCGTCTCCTCGGTGGCGGCGAGCGACGCCCGGATCGTGGCGCTGCGGTCGCCGGTGAGCTTCACGTCGATGCCGCCCGGCAGCGCCGAGACGATCTGCGGCAGCGCCGCCTTCACCCCGTTGATGGTCTCGACGACGTTCGAGCCCGGCTGCTTGTAGACGAACAGCAGCACGCCCTGGCGCCCGTTGACCACGCCGAGGTTGCGCCGGTCCTCGACCGAGTCGATCACCTCGCCGACATCCGTGAGCTTCACCGCAGCGCCGTTGCGGTAGGCCACGACGAGGTCGCGGTAATCGGACGCTTTGCGGCCCTGGTCGTTGGCGTAGAGCTGGTAGCGGCGGTCGCCCGCCTCGATCGCGCCTTTGGGCGAGTTGGCGTTGGCCGAGGCCAGCCCCGCGCGGATGCCCTCCAGGCCGATGCCGTAGTGGAACAGGGCGGTCGGATCGAGCTCGACGCGCACCGCCGGCAGCGATGAGCCGCCGATGTCGACGTTGCCGACGCCGGGCAGCTGCGACAGCTTCTGCTGCACCACCGTGGCGCCGGCATCGTAGAGTTGGCCCGGCGTCAGCGTGTCCGAGGTCATGCCGAGGATGACGATCGGCGAGTCGGCCGGGTTGAACTTCCGGTAGGTCGGGTTCTGGCGGAGCGCCGTCGGCAGGTCGGCCCGCGCGGCGTTGATCGCCGCCTGCACGTCGCGCGCCGCCCCGTCGATGTCGCGGCTGAGGCCGAACAGCAGCACGATCCGCACGCTCCCGGTGGAGCTCGTCGAGGACATCTCGTTGACGTCTGCGATGGCGCCCAGCCGCCGCTCCAGGGGGGCGGCGACGGTCACCGCCATGGTCTCGGGGCTCGCGCCGGGCATCTGCGCCTGGACGAGGATCACCGGAAAATCCACCTGCGGCAGCGGCGCCACCGGCAGCTTCAGGAACGCGAAGATCCCGGCCAGCAGCACGCCGACCGTCAGCAGCGTCGTCGCGACGGGGCGCCGGATGAAGGGCTCGGAGATGTTCATGGGCGGAGGCCCGCGCGGCGTGCGCCGCGGTCCCCCTCTCCCCGCGTGCGGGGAGAGGCCCGCATGCACCTTGTCGTGCATGCGGGGAGCGCAGGCGAAGCCGAAGTGAAGGTGAGGGGGCGTTCACGGACGAAGCTCATCCCGCGAAGCCCCCTCACCTTCGGCTGCCGCCTCGCTTTGCCGACGACAAGGTCGGCAAAGCCCTCTCCCCGCACGCGGGGAGAGGGGATGCGTCGAACCCTTGCGATATCCCTCACGGCAGCGCCTCGCCCGCCGGGAGGTCCGGCTCGGGCTCGCGGCGGCCGGTGATGCGGCGTTCCAGGCGGTCGAAGAACAGGTAGATCACCGGCGTCGT
Organism: Methylobacterium sp. WL8; assembly: GCF_008040045.1. NCBI lineage: Bacteria > Pseudomonadati > Pseudomonadota > Alphaproteobacteria > Hyphomicrobiales > Methylobacteriaceae > Methylobacterium > Methylobacterium sp. WL8. The sequence goes on from NZ_VRVF01000053.1 coordinate 14,512, forward strand.
GAACAGCGTCAGCACCTGGCTGACGATGAGCCCGCCGGCGATGACGATGCCGAGCGGCTGGCGCAGCTCCGAGCCGACGCCGGTGCCGGCGATCAGCGGGATCGCCGCGAACAGGGCGGCGAGCGTCGTCATCAGGATCGGGCGGAAGCGCAGCAGGCAGGCCTCGTAGATCGCGTCGCGCGGGGCCATGCCCTCCTCGCGCTCGGCCTGGAGCGCGAAGTCGATCATCATGATCGCGTTCTTCTTCACGATACCGATCAGGAGCACGATGCCGATGATCGCGATGATGTCGAGGGAGAGCCCGAAGATCATCAACCCGAGGAGCGCGCCGATCCCCGCCGAGGGCAGCGTCGAGAGGATGGTGATCGGGTGGATGAAGCTCTCGTAGAGCACGCCGAGCACGATGTAGACGGTGACGATCGCCGCCATCACCAGGAACAGCTCGTTGCCGAGCGCCGACTGGAAGGCGAAGACCGAGCCCTGGGGCACCACGCGAAAGCTCGGCGGCAGGTCGATGCTTTTTCGCGCCTCCTCCACCGCGTCGACGGCCTGGCCGAGCGCCGCGCCCGGCGCGAGGTTGAACGACACGGTGGTGGCCGGGAACTGGCCGAGATGGGAGATCAGCAGCGGCGCCCGGCGCTCGCTGATCCGGGCGACCGCCGAGAGCGGCACCTGCCCGCTGGTCGCAGTGGAGGAGGGCAGGTAGATCGCGTCGAGGCTGGCGATGGTCCGGTGCAGGTCCGGGTCGGCCTCCAGGATCACCCGGTACTGGTTCGACTGGGTGAAGATCGTCGAGATGATGCGCTGGCCGAAGGCGTCGTAGAGCGCGTTGTCGATGGTGGCGGGCGTGATGCCGTAGCGCCCCGCCGTCGGCCGGTCGATGGTCACGTAGGCGGCCAGGCCCTGGCCCTGGTGGTCGCTGGCCACGTCGGCCACCACCGGCGACTTCGACAGCGCGTCGGTGAAGCGCGGCACCCAGGTCTCGAAATCCTCGAGGTTCGGGGTCTCCAGGATCACCTGGTATTGCGTCGCCGAGACCGCGGTGTCGATCGTCAGGTCCTGCACCGGCTGCATGTAGAGGCGCAGGCCCGCGACATCCGCGGTGGCCGCCTGGATGCGGCGGATGATGGCGCCGGCCCGCTCGGTCCGCTCGGCCTGCGGCTTCAGGTTGATTAGGAACCTCCCTGAGTTCAACGTCACGTTCTGGCCGTCGACGCCGATGAACGAGGACAGGTTGGCGACGTCCGGGTCCTTGAGGATCAGGCTCGCGATGCGTTGCTGCCGCTCGGCCATGGCCGCGTAGGAGAGGGTCTGGTCGCCTTGCGTGATCCCCTGGATCACGCCGGTGTCCTGCACCGGGAAGAACCCCTTGGGGATCGTCACGAACAGGAAGGCGGTGAGCGCGACGGTCGCGAGGGTGACGAGCAGCGTCACGCCCTGGTGGTCGAGCACCACCCGCAGCGCCCGGCCGTAGGCCGCGATGGTGCCTTCGGTGGCGCGCCGGCCCATCCGCCCGAGGACGCCCTCGCGGCGGCGGCTCTCGGCGTGCGGCACGTGCTTCAGCAGGCGCGCGCACAGCATCGGCACCAGCGTCAGCGACACCACCGCCGAGATGATGATGGTGGCAGCCAGCGTGATCGCGAATTCGTGGAACAGGCGCCCGACCACGTCGCCCATGAACAGCAGCGGGATCAGCACCGCGATCAGCGAGACGGTGAGCGAGATGATGGTGAAACCGATCTCGCGGCTGCCCTTGAGCGCGGCTTCGAGGGGAGAATCGCCGTCCTCGACGTGGCGGGCGATGTTCTCGATCACCACGATGGCGTCGTCGACGACGAAGCCGGTGGCGATGGTGAGCGCCATCAGCGACAGGTTGTCGAGGGAGAAGCCGTAGAGGTCCATCACCGAGAGCGCGCCGATCAGCGACAGCGGCACCGACAGGCTCGGGATCAGTGTCGCCGACAGGCTGCGCAGGAACAGGAAGATCACCAGCACCACGAGGGCGATGGCGAGGCCGAGCTCGAACTGCACGTCCTCGACGGACGCCCGGATCGTCACCGTGCGGTCGGTGAGGAGGCTGACCTGGATCGCGCCCGGCAGGGTGCCCTGGAGCTGCGGTAGCAGCGCCTTGATCTTGTCGACCGTCGCGATGACGTTGGCGCCGGGCTGGCGCTGGATGTTGAGGATGATCGCCGGCGTCTCGTCGGCCCAGGCGCCGAGCTTGGTGTTTTCCGGCCCCTGCACCACGTCGGCCACGTCCGACATCTTCACCGGCGCGCCGTTCTTGTAGGCGATGATCGCGTCGTCGTAGGCCTTCGGGTCCTGGATCTGGTCGTTGGCGTTGATCGCGTAGGACTGCTTCGGGCCGTCGATGGTGCCCTTCGGCGTGTTGACGTTGAGGTTGGTGATCGTGGTGCGCAGGTCGTCGATGTTCAGGCCGTAGGCCGCGAGCGCCCGCGCGTTGAACCGCACCCGCACCGCCGGCCGCTGGCCGCCGGAGATGCTCACCAGGCCGACGCCGGCCACTTGGCTGATCTTCTGGGCGAGGCGCGTCTCGGCGAGGTCCCGCACCTGCGTCAGCGGCAGGGTCTTGGAGGTGAGCGCTAGCGTGATCACCGGCGCGTCGGCCGGGTTGACCTTGGCGTAGATCGGCGGCGCCGGAAGGTCGGACGGCAGCAGGTTGCCGGCGGCGTTGATCGCCGCCTGGACCTGCTGCTCGGCGATGTCGAGCGGCAGGTCCAGGTTGAACTGCAAGGTCACGACCGAGGCGCCGGCCGAAGACTGCGAAGTCATCTGGTTGAGGTTGGCCAGCTGCCCGAACTGCCGCTCCAGCGGCGCGGTGACGGCCGAGGTCATCACCTCGGGGCTGGCGCCGGGATAGAACGTCTGCACCTGGATCGTCGGGTAGTCGACCGACGGCAGCGCCGAGACCGGCAGGTTCAGGTACGACACCCCGCCCACGATCAGGATCGCCAGCATCAGCAGCGTGGTCGCGACCGGGCGGAGGATGAAGAGGCGGGAGGGGTTCATACCGGCCGCGCACTCTCGGACAGGCGGAGGCGATCACTGCGGCGGCCCGTGCGCGTCCCCTTGCCCCGCATGCGGGGAGAGGGCGACAACGACCCCGTCGTCGTCGCAGCGAGGCGGCAGCCGACGGTGAGGGGGCGGGCCCGGAGGAAACTCCCCCTCACCGTCGCTTCGGCTGCGCCTTCGCTTCCCGCACGGACGACGAAGTCCTTGCGGGCCTCTCCCCGCCCGCGGGGAGAGGGGAGGTGCGCGTCCTGAACCCCGATGCTCACGGTTGCTGCCGCCGGCGGCCGCGCTTCTGCTCGGTGCCGGCAGGCGCCTCCGCAGGCGTCACCTTCTGGCCGTCGACGCCTTCCGTGATCCGAACCGGGGCGCCGTCGCGCAGGCGGTCGGTGCCGTCGGTGACGATGCGGTCGCCAGCTTGCAGGCCGGAGAGCACGACGGTCTTGGTCCCGTCGGTCTCGCCGGTCTTGATCGGGCGGACCGTGACCTTGGCGTCGCCGTCCATCAGGTAGACGTAGGTGCCGGGGGTGCCCTGCAGGATCGCCGCGTTGGGGACCAGAGCCGCGTTCGCCACCGTGTCGACGGTGAGCTTGGCGTTGACGAACTGGTTCGGAAACAGCTCCTCGTCCTTGTTCTCGAACAGGGCGCGCAGCTTCACCGTGCCGGTGGTGACGTCGATCTGGTTGTCGACCGTGTCGAGGGTGCCGGTGGCGATCTCGTGGGCGTCGCCCCGGTCGTAGGCGCGGACCACGAGCTTGGCGCCGGCGCGCACCCGGCGCATCACCCGCGAGACGTCGTCCTCGGGCAGGGTGAACACCACCGAGATCGGGTGGAGCTGCGTGACGACGACGATGCTGGTCGAGGCCGCGGTGATGTAGTTGCCCTGGTCGACCTGGCGCAGGCCGACCCGGCCCTCCACCGGCGAGACGATGCGGGCATAGGCGATGTTGAGGCGCTGCTGGTCGACGAGGGCCTGGTCGGAGGCGACCGTGCCCTCGTTCTGCTTCACCAGGGCGCCCTGGGTGTCGACGTTCTGCTTCGAGATCGAGTCTTGCTGGGCGAGGCGCTGGAAGCGGGCGAGGTCGAGCTTCGAGTTCTGCAGCAGGGCCTGGTCGCGGGCGAGCTGGCCCTGGTACTGGGCGAGCAACGCCTCGTAGGGCCGCGCGTCGATCTGGGCGAGGTAGTCGCCCTTCTTCACGGTCTGGCCCTCGCGGAACCCGATCTCGGTGAGATAGCCGCTGATCTGCGATTTCACGGTGACGGTGGCCAGCGGCGTGACGGTGCCGAGCCCCTGGAGCACCACCGGGATGTCGCCGGTGACGACCTGCGCGATGCCGACCGCCTGGGGCACGTCCATGCCGCCGCGCTTGCCGCCGCCCCGTCCGCCCCTGCCCTGGGTCTCGCCGGGGCCGCCGGCGACCTGCGTGCGCCCGTCGTACCAGCGGTGGGCCATCGCGCCGGCCGCCAGCAGAGCCAGAAGCAGCAGCATCCAGCGCAATGGGCGGAACCGCCGCGTCTTCGCAGGCGACGCGACCGGATCCGGCTGGAACGCGCGCGCCGTGTCCGTGCGGATGGGTGAGCTCTCGTTCATGCCTGATTAGACCACGTTCCGGACGCCGCCGCGCCCGTGTCGCGCCCTATCCTCTCGCTGTTTTCGTCCGCGGGCCGACCGTTCGTCGGCGCGCGGGGCGAATCCGGCACCCTGGCCCAGCACCTTGGCCTCGATCGCCTGTACGGCATCCGAACGGCCCGCGCCCTGCGGCACCCGCGCTCGGAGCGGCCCGGTTCTCGGCGTGGGTCCGAGCTTTCGCCGACCCGAGCCTTCGCTTCGCAATGCGTCGTCAGTACGGCGCCGATGTTTCGGCGCTGTTGCTGGCACCTCAGGGACGCTCCAGCGCGCGGTAGTACCGCACCACGTCGCGATAGGACTCGTCGACCGGCGCCACGGGGACGGCGAGCCGCAGGCCGAGTCCGAAGGCACCGAAGGCGAAGGCCAGCGCGAGCGCGCGGCGGGTGGACATGGCAGGCTCCGGCGATCCGTTGCATCTGGCAGAGGCCATAACGCGAAAAGGCCCGCCAACGAATTGGCGGGCCTCGCGACGATCGGTCCGGCGCCTGGCAGGATCGGAACGAGGGGGCGGAGTTCCAACCCCGCCGGCGCCGTACCGGCCGTGTGTCTGAAAGCTACCTCACGGCTGATGAATGTCAACATTCGTCAGCCGTCCGGCCCGGCGGGTCGCGGTGGCCGCGTGCGCTCGCGCACGTTTCGCCGGCGCTTCGGGCCATGGTATCACCCGGCCGATGTCCACCCCACGCCCCGCATGAACCCGGTCTTCTCCGGCCTCCCGACCACGGTGTTCGAGACGATGTCGCGGCTCGCGCGCGAGCACGGCGCGATCAACCTCGGGCAGGGGTTTCCCGACGACCCGGGTCCCGCCGACATGCGCGCGCACGGGGCCCGGGCGCTCGTCGAAGGCTCGAACCAATATCCGCCGATGATGGGGCTTCCATCCTTGCGCGCGGCGGTGGCGGCGCATTACGCCCGCCACCAGGGGCTCGCCCTCGATCCCGAGACCGAGGTGATGGTGACCTCGGGCGCGACCGAGGCGCTGGCCGGCGCGCTGCTGGCGCTGATCGCGCCCGGCGACGAGGTGGTGCTGTTCGCGCCGATGTACGACGCCTACCTGCCGCTGGTGCTGCGCGCCGGCGGCGTGCCCCGGATCGTGACGTTGACGCCCCCCGCCTTCCGCCTCGACGAGGCGGCGCTGGCCGCCGCCTTCGGGCCGCGCACGAAGGTGGTGCTGCTCAACAACCCGCTGAACCCGAGCGCCACCCTGTTCGGGGCCGACGACCTCGCGATGCTGGCCGCGTTCTGCGTCCGCCACAACGTGATCGCGCTGTGCGACGAGGTCTGGGAGCACGTGGTGTTCGACGGCGCCCGCCACCGGCCGCTGATGGCGCTGCCCGGCATGCGGGAGCGCACGGTGAAGGTCGGCTCGGCCGGCAAGATCTTCTCGCTCACCGGTTGGAAGGTCGGGTTCGTGATGGCCGGGCCTGGGCTGATGCGCACCCTCGCCAAGGCGCACCAATTCCTCACCTTCACCACCCCGCCGAACCTGCAGGAGGCGGTGGCCTTCGGCCTCGCCAAGGAGGATTCGTACTTTTCCGACATGCGGGTGGGCTACGCCCGCTCGCGCGACCGGCTCGCCGACGGCCTCCGGCATCTCGGCTTCACGGTGCTGCCGGCGCAGGCGACGTGGTTCCTCAACGTCGACATCACCGAGCTCGGACAATCAGGGCGAGTGCCTGCGGACGACGTCGCCTTCTGCGAGGCGTTGGTGCGTGACCATCGCGTCGCGGCGATCCCGGTAAGCGCGTTCTATCCTGACGCGGCGGTGCGCCACCTCGTGAGGCTCTGCTTCGCCAAGGCCGACGCGCCGCTCGACGCGGCGCTCGACCGCCTCTCCGGGGTCCGGCGGGTGGCCGCGTGAGGGAGCTGGGCCGGGCATCCGCCCACATCCTTGCCGGAACCGGGTCGCGGCGCCACATCTTCGCGGATGGCACCCCCCGCTCACCGGACTCCCCCGATGGATTCCTCGCAGACCTTCTCCCAGAGCTGGCGTGCGGGCACGACGCTGCGCGTCGGCGACCAGAGCCGCGAGGCGACGCTCGCCCGGCTCGAGGCGCTGGCGCACCTGCTCGATTCCGCCTTCCTGATCCCCGGCATCAACCGGCGGGTCGGGTTGGAGGCGGTGATCGGGCTCGTGCCGATCGTTGGCGACATCGCCGGCATGGTGATCTCGTCCTACATCGTCGCAGAGGCCCGCCGCATCGGCGCGCCGCGCTGGCTGATCGCCCGGATGGCGCTGAACGTCGCCTTCGACGGCGCGATCGGCATCGTGCCGCTCGCCGGCGACCTGTTCGACGCGGCCTTCAAGGCCAACCGCCGCAACGTCCGCCTGCTCCGCCGGTGGATGGAGCGCAACGGCGGCGTCCGCCCCAACGAGATCGACGGCACCGCCGTGCGGATCGACGGCTGATCGGCATTCGCACGCGCATCGCCGGTCGCGCAGGCTCACACCTCCCTCCGAGCCTTCGGATCGGATCGCGGGTCCCCTCTCCCGGGCGGGAGAGGGACAGAGTGAGGGGTGAGAACGCACCGGAGAGGTCACGCCCCTCACCCCAACCCTCTCCCCATGGGAGAGGGGGCCGCGACGCGCATCCCGCGAACCCTCTGTGGAGCATCCCGCGATGAACGAGATCGCCCGCCCCCCCGAGGGCGACCCGGTCTCGGCGCCGATGCCCGGGGCCCAGCCGATCGTGCCGCGGCCGAGCGAGGGATTGCCCGAGGCGCGGCCGCTCGCACCCCGCCGCGGCGGGCTGTCGCCGCTCAACCGGCGCCGGCTCGAGAACTTCCGCCGGAACCGGCTCGGCTACGTCTCGTTCCTGATCTTCCTGTCGCTGTTCGTCGTCAGCCTTTTCGCGGAAATCCTGGCCAACGACCGGCCGATCGTCGCCTCCTACAAAGGCGAGTGGCTGTTTCCGGTGCTGATCGACTACCCGGAGGAGAAGTTCGGCGGCTTCCTGGCGCGCACCGACTATCGCACGCCCGAGATCGTCAAGGAGATCGCGGAGAACGGCTGGGCGATCTGGCCGCCGATCCCGTTCTCCTACGACACCATCAACGATGGATTGCCGACCCCCTCACCCTCGCCGCCGACCTGGATGCTCACCGACGCGCAGTGCCAGGCCACCGAGACGGCGCCGGGCGCGGGCTGCGCCAACATCCCCTGGCACTGGCTCGGCACCGACAACACCACCCGCGACGTGCTCGCCCGCGTGATCTACGGGTTCCGCATCTCGGTGCTGTTCGGGCTGATCCTGGCCGCCGTCTCGTCGCTGATCGGCGTCGTCGCCGGCGCGGTGCAGGGCTATTTCGGCGGCTGGGTCGACCTGGCGTTCCAGCGCTTCATCGAGGTCTGGGGCGGCATCCCGACGCTCTACCTGATCATCATCATCTCGGCCTTCATCGCACCCGGCTTCTTCGTGCTGCTCGGCATCATGCTGCTGTTCTCGTGGGTGGCGCTGGTCAGCGTCGTGCGCGCCGAGTTCCTGCGGGCGCGAAACTTCGAATACGTGCGGGCGGCCCGGGCGCTCGGCTTGTCCAACGTCCGCATCATGACCGTGCACCTGCTGCCGAACGCGATGGTGGCGACGCTGACCTTCCTGCCGTTCATCCTCAACGGTTCGATCACCACCCTGACCTCGCTCGACTTCCTCGGCTTCGGCCTGCCGCCGGGCTCCCCCTCGCTCGGCGAGTTGCTGGCGCAGGGCAAGGACAACCTCACCGCGCCGTGGCTCGGCCTGTCCGGCTTCCTGGTGATCGCGGCGATGCTGAGCCTGCTGGTCTTCGCTGGCGAGGCGGTGCGCGACGCGTTCGACCCGCGAAAGACGTTTCGTTAGCAAGATTTTTCGGCGGCAAGACCTTCTCGAAAGCACTTCCGGCGCTGTGGATGTCGGCTCGCTTCGAGGACATGCGATGCCCAGCAGATCAGGGCTTGTCCCGTGACTTGCTGATCACGGAACATGCCCGTGCAGGACTTCGATGTCGACCCTGAGGCGCATCGACGATGCCTGGCGAGCCAAGCCGTCTAGCTGGACCGATCGATGTTGCGTGGCCTCATCCGGGCCGAGCGCAATGCTGACTGAGCCCGGCCTCGTCACGGACGACGCAGTCGAATAATCCGCGGCGGCGCTCCCGTTCCAGGCGACCGCGCCTCGCACACGAAACTGTTACTTAGTACTTCTGTACTGGTACGAGCGAAATCATAATATGGCGATCACATCATCTTGGTGCGACAATTTTGTCCACCATTGCGTCGCGCTGTGGTATGGACATCCAGGCAACGGGTAGGGTGCAGACCGAAAAAGATGCCGACATCCAGCATTTCGGCACCGTCTCGACCCGATGTTCGCGTCCGGTAACGGTCTCGGGCGAAAGCAAAATCTGCGCTGCCGCGGATGCGCAGATTTCGCGAGGCGCTGAGTGAGGCAATGCTGGGCGCACCGGGCCGGTTGCACGGATACGCTGCGCACTCGGCAGGCAAAACACACATATGATCATATGTTGAGCCCGGATAACGCCGTGGACATCCTTGCTTTCTCTGGCAAACATCATAATTCCTGCGCTTGGGGTTTTCGTCAGAAAATAGGCAAGGAACGTACGGATGTCTGAAACTGCAGTGTCGGCGCAGACGAGCAACGACTATATCGAGCGGACCGTCGACGTCGTCGCGGCCTATGTGTCGAACAACTCCGTCCCCATCACCGAATTGCCGGCGCTGATCGCGAGCATCCATGAGGCGCTGAACAACGTCGGCTCCGGCACGGCTCCCGTCACCACCGAGGCCGTCGAGAAGCCCAGCACCGCCCAGATCCGCAAGTCGATCCGCCCCGACGGGCTGGTCAGCTTCATCGACGGCAAGTCCTACAAGACGCTGAAGCGCCACCTGACCAAGCACGGCCTCGACCCGCACAGCTACCGCGAGCGTTACGGCCTGCCCGCCGACTATCCGACCACCTCAGCGAACTATTCGGCCCAGCGCTCCGCGCTCGCCAAGAGCCTCGGCCTCGGTCAGCCCGGCCGCTCGGCCGCCGCCGAATCGCCCGAGGACATCGAGGAGGCGCCCGCCGCCCCCGCCCGCCGCGGTCGCAAGGCGGCGACCTCCGCCGTGAAGGGCAGCCAGACCCGCAAGGCCGACGCCGCGTAAGGGTACGGACAGGACCGGCTCGAAATTCCCAAAGCCCGGCCCGTCGTGAGCCGGGCTTTTGGATTCTCAAGAGGCAGCCGGATGCTTTGTGGTGTCTGGATCACGCGTCGCGGATGCCGTGCGCTCAGATGCCGTGCGCTCAAGAGCGATCTGGTCCAAGACTGATGATCCAAGACTGATTTTGTGAAATGCCTGTCGGCCTAAAGAGCCGCGCGCCGTCCGAGCAGGCGGGCGCGGGCTTGCGCGACCAGGGCGGCGCGGGCTTGCTGCGCGTCGTCGGCATCGAGCAGCGGCGAGGCTGCGAGGGCGGAAAGGTAGGCCCTCTCCGGTTCGCGGCAGGCGCCGATCGCCGCGTCGGCGGCGAGCGGGCGGCTTCCGATCGTGGCTTGCAACCCGAAGTGGCGGTCGAGGCAGCCGTGCCAGGAGGCGTAGCGCGTCCCGGCCTCGCCGGCCTTCACCGGGCTCGCGGCAGCGAGCAGTCCAGTGGCGAGCGCGATGGCCAGCCCTGCGGCGAGCAACGGTTTCGGGAAGGGATGGGAGATCATGGGCGCGTCGTGGTGGGCGGCTCCGATCCCGGAGTCTCGCGCCGACGCGGTGAAGATTTCATCAACGTGCTGTCGTGCGCTGCGTCCCGTTTCGGGACGAGAGGCCGGTTTTCAGCGGTTGGCGGTGGTGACCGGCGAGGTGACGCCGCCGAGAGACACCCAGGCGACGGCGTCCTGGCTTTCGCGCTTGATGAAGGTGTAGCCGGTGCGGTGCCAGGGCAGGATCTGGCTGGTCTTGTTGTCGAGCACGAGGTCGCCGCGATCGGTGATCAGGGTGAGGACGGCGTGGCCCTCGCCCTTCTCGTCGATGACCACGGTCATCCGCATGGCGCGGCGCGGCAGGCCGGCGCGGGCGAGCAGGCTCCGCTTGAGCAGCTGGAAGTCCTCGCAATCGCCCGAGCCGTCCTCGGCGAGGTCCCAGCGGTCCGGCACCCCGAGGTGGTCCATGTCGGTGATCGCGACGATCGACTTGTTGACCCGGCGGTTGACCGTCTGGATCGTGTTCCAGATCGCGGGGGTCATCGCGATGCGGGCGGGCTCGGCGGCGTTGACCGCACACTCGGCTGGGTAGGTCTGGCAGAAGCCGACCCAGGCGAGGATCGGCTTGGCGGCGCCGACCGGCTCGGCGGCCAAGGTGGGGGCGGGCAGCGAGGCCAGGGTCTGCGCCACGGCCGGGGCGACGGCGAAGGCCAGTCCGGCCGTCACGGCGAGGCCGGCGAGGGCCTTGCGCAGACGGGGCGCCGACACCGCCCGAACCGTCGAAATCGCGAACCGCATCGCCGTGGCCCAACCCGTTAAGCTCTCGTTAACGAAAGCTCTCACGCCGAGGCCCCGACGGCAATCACCCCCTTAACGAAAGGTTAACGCTGTGCGTAACGCGAGAATGCGGATGCGACGGCTGGATCGATGCAAACGGGACACAGGTGCGGCCTTGGCGCCCGTTCTCGCGCGGTGCCCCATGACGGGCGGGCGAAGACCGAGGATCGGAACCAGTCGACCGAGCCGGCGCGCACCAGCCCGAAGCCGGCTTCGCTGGCGCGATTGGCGTCGTAACAGGCCGCGCACGGTTCAGCCGACAAGGTCGCCAACGCCCGCTTCGCGCGTGGCGAGCGCGGAGAAGTGAGAGGATGTGCGGCTCCGTCGAGCGTCCAGGAAGGGCCCGCGCTCAGAGCGCCAGCATCAGCAGGCCGACGACGAGGACGGCGAGGATCATGCAGAGGGCGAGGTCGAGGATGGGAGCCCCGCCGCAGGAGGATCGGTGGTTGGTCGGCATGGCTTGCGACCTTGCGATGGCGGGAATCATCGGCTGGTATCCCGATCGAGGGTGAGAAGCGTCTCCCAGACCGGGCTGCCGGCCCGGGAGACGCCGTCGAACGCCGCAGCCCGTCGGGAAGGGGATCCTGAGGCTGCGGCCTGCGTCGCCCCCGAGGGCGCGACGCGGTGGGCCGTGTCCGCGGCGACGATCCCGAAGGTTGGCAGGGCCAGGGCGACAAGGCAGGCGGCGATCCGGCCGAGCCGCGAGAGGTCGGCTGCAGTCGCGGTCCTGCGCTCGGAGCGCCGGGCCGCGTTCAGGGGCGCCATAGGCCGGCCGACGAAGGCTTGCCTGGTGTCGCGCATCGTCTTCGCCGGTCCTGATCGTGTGGGAAATTTGACCACGCCACAAACCTATGTGTGTAAAATTCCCACGTCAACGCGAAATGGCTGTGCCGACGTGCGTTCGCGTACTCTGTGGGATTGTGTCCCACACATCCCGTGGTCATGCTGATCTGATGTCCGAGACCATCAACGACACCGGCGAGGGAACCACCCTGCACGCGCCGGTGGCGCGCCTGCTGCGGCCGCTGGTGCGGCTGTTCGTGGCGCGCGGCATCACCTTCCCGGCGCTGACGAACCTACTGCGGGAACTCTACGTCAACGTCGCCGAGTACGACTTCGCGCTTCAGGGCAAGGAGCAGACCGACAGCCGCGTCTCGCTGCTCACCGGCATCCACCGGAAGGAGGTGCGGCGCCTGCGCGGCGCCGGGGCTCCGGTGAGCGCAGTGCCGGCGGTGGTCTCGCGGACGAGCCGGATCATCGCCCGCTGGCTCGCCGACCCGGCCTTCACCGACCCGGAGGGACGGCCGCTGGCGCTGCGGCGCGCGGGCGAGGACGGCCCCTCCTTCGAGGCGCTGGTCGCCGGCGTGACCCGCGACCTGCGCCCCCGCGCGGTGCTCGACGAGTGGCTCGACCGCGGGCTCGCCACCCTCGACGGCGAGGACCGGATCGTCCTGGCGGAGGCCGCCTACGTGCCCCGCGGCGGCGGCGAGCCGCAACTCTACTATTTCGGGCGCAACCTCCACGACCACATCGCGGCCTCGGTCGCCAACATCCTCGGCGACGCGCCGCGCTTCCTCGAGCGCGCGGTGCATTACGACGGGCTGTCGGAGGAACTGGCGCTCCGGCTGGAGGCGCGCGCCAAGGAGATCGCGATGGCGGCGCTGACCCAGGCCAACCGCGAGGCCCACGCCGCCTGTGCCGCCGACCCCGGCGGCTCCCACCGCTGGAATTTCGGGCTCTACGTCTACGCCGAGGCCGTGCCGCCGGCCGGGGACGCCTTCCCCGCAGACGATGCTTTGCCGGCTTCGTCGGAGGCCGAGGCGTGAGAACGCCGGTGGGGCAGTCGCGAGAGGCGCAGCACGAGGTTCGGTCGTCGCGTCCACGCGTTCCGGGACCAGGCGCATGATGCATCGCGCCGCCCCCACCCGCCGCCTCGTGCTGCGGCTGCTCGCCGGCGCCGCGCTGATTCCGGTGCGCGCGGTGCCGCAGGAGGCGCCGCGCGACCAAGGAATCGGCGGCACCGGGGCGCGTCCCGACGACATCCCGGGTGAGGGTGACCGCGGCATCGGGGGCACGGGGGTGATCGGCACGATCCGCCGCTTCGGCTCGATCGTCGTCAACGACCTGCGCATCGCCTATCCCGACGACGTCAATGTGCGCATCGACGGGGTGCCGGCGCGCGCCGCCGACCTGAGGGTCGGGCACGTGGTCCACGTCGTTGCCCACGCCGACGCGGGCGGCCTCGCGACACGGCGGATCGACGTGACGCGCGAGGTGGTCGGGCCAGTGGAATCGGTGCGCGGCGGGAACCTCATGGTCCTCGGCCAGCGCATCGCCGCGGCGGGAATCGCCGGGCGCTGGGCGGTAGGCGACCGGGTCGCGGTGTCGGGCCTGCGCAGGCCGGACGGCGTCGTCGTCGCCAACCTGATCGAGAGGCAGGCGGACGGCCCCGCCTGCGTCGCCGGCCCGGTCCGGCGCGACCACGACGGGCACTTGGTGATCGGGCACCTGCGGCTCGCGGGCGCCGACACCCTGCCCGTCGGCCGCCGGGCCGCGGTCGCCGGCGAGGCGGCGGGCGGCGTGCTCAAGGTAGCGCGCGCGAGCGACACCCTGCACTTCCCGCCCGGCTTGAGCCGGGTCTCGGTGGAGGCCTATGTCGGCCGCAGTCGAGGCGGTATGACGCTCGGGTCCGGCCTCGAGGTGGCCGGGCAGCCGGATGCCGCGGTCCCGCGTCGCGGCAGCGTCCGCGCCGTGCTCACGACGCGGCCGGCCGCCGACGGGCGCCTCACCGTCGAGGCGCTGCGCCTCGACGACCGCGGCACCGGGCCGGACCGAAACCCGCTCTTCGAACGCGCGCCGGACCGGATCGACGGCCGGGGCCTGCCTGGCCGCGGGCCGGACGGATTTCGCGAACGCGGCGGTCTCGGAGCCGGCAACGGACCGGGGAACGGGCCTGGCAATGGAGCAGGTGGCGGGTTCGGCATCGACACTCGGACGGGACCGGGCGGGTTCGGCGGCGGCCGTGGCGGACCCGGAGGCTTTGGAGGTCCCGGAAGCGTTGGGGGTTCCGGAGGCTTCGGTGCTCCGGGCGGCGGCCCGGGGGGCTTCGGCGGACCCGGTGGATTGGGTGGGCCAGGCGGCGGGCCAGGCGGGTTCGGCGGCCCCCGGCGTTGAGGCCGGAGCCCAGTCCTCGGCACCGCCGGCGGGCTTCCGCGAGGTGAGCCGCCTGAACAACGGGGCCGGCGAGGATCCATCCGGCGAGGCCCCACGCTCTGCCCGATGCGGCTTGCCCTCGACGGCTTCAAATCCGTCGACGACGTGCACGGCTACACCCCGGGCGACCGGGTTCTGCCCGACGTCGCGGCGGAACTGCTGGCCGCGCGGGCTCGGGGGTCGGCGGCCTGAGGCGCGCGGGGCCGGCGGCATCCTGCAAGGCCGGCGCCCTGCTGACGGCGGGCGCCAGCCGTGCAAGATGCTGCCTGGATCGCTGAGCGGCGGAGCATGCCATGACGGCCACCACGACGGCCACGATGACCCAGGCCGAATACTGGAACGGGGCCGTCGGCCAGCGCTGGGCGCGCAGCCAGGGCGTGCTCGACGCAGTGTTCGCGCCGCTGACCGAGGCGCTGTTTTCCGCCGTCGCCCTGCGACCGGGCGAGCGCGTCCTCGACTTGGGCTGCGGCTCGGGCGCCACGGCGCTGATCGCGGCCGAGGCGGTGGGGGCGACCGGCCGGGTCGTCGCCGCCGACCTGTCGGAGCCGCTTCTCGCCGCGGCGCGAGCGCGGCCCCTGCCGGCCGGCGCCGCGCCGGTCGACTGGATCGTGGCCGACGCCGAGACGCATGATTTCCCCGCCGCGACGTTCGACCGGGCGATCTCGCGCTTCGGCGTGATGTTCTTTTCCGATTCGCGCGCCGCCTTCGCCAACCTCCGCCGGGCGCTGACGCAGCAGGGACGTCTGAGTTTCCTGTGCTGGCAGGCGATGGCCGGCAACCCCTGGGTCACCGTGCCCCGCGCGGCGGTGCTGCCGCTGGTGCCGGACGCGAGCCCGCCGGACTTCTCGGGCCCCGGCCCGTTCCGCTTCGCCGACGCGGGCGCCCTGCGCCGCCTGCTCGCCGAGGCCGGCTTCTCCGACGTCTCCGTCGCGCCGGTGGTGCGCGACCTCGTGTTGGGACGCGCCGCCGACGGCTCGGCACGCGCCGCTGCCGAGGCGGCGGCCGCCGTCGTTGTCGAGCTCGGCCCGGTCTCGCGCCTGCTGCGCGACGCCGAGCCGCCCCTGCGCCAGGCGGCGCTCGAGGCGGTCACCGAAACCCTGCTGCCCTACGCGAAGGACGGCGCCGTGCACCTCGCGGCCGGGTGCTGGCTCGTCTCGGCGGGCTGAGGCGCATCGGCTCCGCCGCCCCTCGTCGTCTGGGGAACCGATCAGCCGCGGGCGGCGGTGACGGTCAGCTCCGGCTTGTGATTCAGCGTCTGGAACACGACGCAATAGCGCTCGGTGAGCTTGAGCAGCTGGTCGAGCTTCTCCTGCGGCGCGTCGGTGTCGAGGGAAAACGCGAGCCGGATCGCGCGAAAACCCACCGGCGCCTCCTTGTCGACGCCCAGCGTCCCGCGGAAGTCGAGGTCGCCCTCGGCGCTCACGGTGCCGGCCCGCAGGGGGATCTCGAGGGCGGTGGCGACGGCCTTCAGCGTGACGCCGGCGCAGGCGACCAGCGCCTCGAGCAGCATGTCGCCCGAGCACAGCTCGGCGCCCGAGCCGCCGGTGGCCGGGTGCAGGCCGGCCACCGCCAGCGCGCGGCCGGTCTCGACCTTGCAGGCGATCGACGTGTCGTCGAGAGAGCCCTTCGCCCGCAGAGTGATGACGGCGTCGTCGGGGGTGTTGCGGTACTGGTCCTTCAGCGGGGCCTGAAGCGCGCGCAGCGTGGTGGCGTCCATCGTCGTCTCCTCCATCGTAGGTCGTCGTCGGTCGCGGTTAGCGGGAACTGCCCCACGGCTCAACCGGTGCCGCCTGCTACCACCAGTTCCCGGCGGGCGCCGCGGCGGATTGCGCCTCGGCGGGGCGGAGCGAACGGTCGAGCGCGGCCAGGATCGCGCGGGCCGCAGCCTCGCTCTGCGGCGAGGCGGGGTCGCGCGGGCGTGGGCTTCCGAGCCGCACCGTCTCGTCGAGGCGGCCGGGCTTGGGGCGCATCACCACGGCGCGGTCGGCGAGCGCCACCGCCTCGCCGACGTCGTGGGTGACGATGAGGATGGTCGGGCGCGTCTCGGCCCAGAGGGCGAGCAGGTGCCCGTGCAGGTCCTTGCGGGTGAAGGCGTCGAGCGCCGAGAACGGCTCATCGAGGAGCAGCACTCGCGGGCGGGCGACGAAGGCGCGGGCGATCGAGACCCGCTGCTGCTGCCCGCCCGACAGGTCGCGCGGCCAGCGCGTCGCATGCTCGGCCAGCCCCACCCGCTCCAGCGCGTGGGCGATGCGGGCGCGGCGCTCGGACCGGCGGACCCCGTCGAGGCCGAAGC
Source organism: Methylobacterium sp. WL8 (assembly GCF_008040045.1). Classification (NCBI taxonomy): domain Bacteria; kingdom Pseudomonadati; phylum Pseudomonadota; class Alphaproteobacteria; order Hyphomicrobiales; family Methylobacteriaceae; genus Methylobacterium; species Methylobacterium sp. WL8. Next base: position 31,179 of record NZ_VRVF01000053.1, read on the forward strand.
CGACGTTGTCGGCCACCGCGAGCCAGGGCAGCAGGCGCGGCTCCTGGAACACCAGGCCGACGCTCGCGTGGGGCGCGGCGATGCCCTCGCCGTCCAGCGTGATCGTGCCGGCGCTGCCGCGGTCGAGGCCGGCGATCAGGCGCAGCAGGGTGGTCTTGCCGCAGCCCGAACCGCCGATCAGCGCGACGACCTCGCCGGCCTCCACCGACAGGTCGACGCCCGCGAGCGCCTGGGTGCCGTCGGCATAGGTCTTGGAGAGGCCGCGGATGTCGAGCACGTCGGGGTCCGGATCGCGTTTCGCCTGTCGCGTCCATGCCATAGGGCGCCGCGCGCCGCCATGCTACGCCACGGCTCCGTCCGCCGCTGGGAAGGCGCACCCATGATCCGGCTCGGCCTCGCCGCCCTCCTCGTCCTCTCTGGCCCCGTCGGCGCCGCCGACCTGCACGCGCGACCCGGAGCGGGCCGGTTCCTGGCGACCTGCGAGGATCTTGGACGGTTCTGCGACGCGACCGCCTGCGGCCGCGACCAGATCGACGCCGCGCTCGGCTGCCGCGCCCTGTGCCCGAGTTCGGTCGTCCTCGCGGTCGTCCCCGCCGCCTGCCCGCTGCCGGGCGTGGTGCTGCGCCGGCGGGGGTGAGGGTCCACACCTCCCTCCACACGATCGCGTCTCCGCCGGAACGGCCATGCCGCTCGCCGGTTGTCGTGCGATCGAATGCCGCGACGCACCATCGCGTCGAAGAACCGGACGACGCCGATGCCCGAGCCGACACACGACGCGCCCCTGAAGGACCAGGCCGCCTGCGGCACGAAGCCGGCGCCGCCCTGCACGCTGGTGATCTTCGGCGCGGCCGGCGACCTGACCAAGCGCCTGCTGATGCCCTCGCTCTACAACCTCGCCGGCTCGGGCCTGCTCGATCCGGGCTTCACGATCCTCGGCGTCGATCACAACGACGGCAGCGACGAGGGCCTGCGCACCGAACTCACCACCTCGATGGAGACCTTGAGCAAGGACCCCGGCTCCGAGTTCCACGCCGACCGGATCGACCCGAAGAGCTGGGGCTTCATCCGCGAGCGCATCCACTTCCTCAAAGGCGACTTCGAGGACGCCGGAACCTTCGAGGCGCTAAAGGGCAAGGTCTCGGGCAACGTGGTGTTCTACCTCGCGGTGGCGCCGCGCTTCTTCGGCAGCCTCGTCGACGGGCTCGGGCGAGCGGGCCTGCTCAAGCAGGCGGACGACGCCTTCCGACGGGTGGTGATCGAGAAGCCGTTCGGCTCCGACCTCGCTTCGGCACGTGCGCTGAACGCGCAGATCCTAAAACAGGCCGACGAGAGCCAGTTCTACCGGATCGACCACTTCCTGGGTAAGGAGACCGTGCAGTCGATCATGGCGTTGCGCTTCGCCAACGGCATGCTGGAGCCGGTCTGGCGGCGCGAATACGTCGACAGCATCCAGATCACCGCCGGCGAGACCGTGGGCGTGGAGGAGCGTGGCGGGTTCTACGAGCCCACCGGCGCCCTGCGGGACATGGTGCCCAACCACATGTTCCAGCTTCTGTGCATGGTGGCGATGGAGCCGCCGAACTCGTTTTCCGCCGAGGACGTGCGCGGCGAGAAGGCCAAGCTCGCGCAGGCCGTCAAGCCGATCCGACCCGACCACGCGGTGCGCGGCCAGTACGTCGCCGGTGCGCTCGAAGGGAAGCCGGTGGTCGGCTACCGGGAAGAGCCGCACGTGGCGAAGGACTCGAACACCGAGACCTACGTCGCCCTGAAGCTCGAGATCGACAACTGGCGCTGGGCCGGCGTGCCGTTCTACGTCCGCACCGGCAAGCGCATGACCGGCCGCCGCACCGAGATCGCGATCCTGTTCAAGCCGGCGCCGTTCCAGCTGTTCGCCGACACGCCGGTGGCCGAGCTGAGCCCCAACGTAATGCGGATCACCATCGACCCCGACCACGGCGCCGGCACCGAGCTGAACGTCAAGGTGCCCGGGCCACAGATGCAGATCGGCCGGGTGACGATGGGGTTCAAGTACGCCGACTTCTTCAAGAACCAGCCGAACGTCGGCTACGAGACCCTGCTCTACGATTGCATGACCGGGGACGCGACGCTGTTCCAGCGCGCCGACAACATCGAGGCCGGCTGGGCCGCGGTCGAACCGCTGCTCGAGGCCTGGAAGACCGCCCCGGTGGAGGATTACGCCGCCGGCACCCCCGGCCCGAAGGCCGCCGACGACCTTCTGGCCCGCGACGGCCGGCACTGGCTCGGTCTCGACGGCAAGACCGATTGAAGGCGGATCGACCTCGGGGCCGGTTACGCCGCGGCCGCGCGCGACGACCGACAAAACGACGGTTCCACCCGCATCCTTGCCGAGTCGCTTTCGCGAAGCGGAAACCTCAGGTGAGGGCGCGGGTAAGTCCGGCTGTTTTGAAGGGTCAGCGCTCGCTGGACGGGTCGCGCGCCTCGTCGGCCTTGATCGCATCCGCGATCTGCAGCCCGGCCTGAAAGAGCAGCAGGCGCGAGATCAACACCATCTCCGGTGTCCCGATCTTGCGGACGATCTCGTGCAGCCTCAGGCAGGCGTCGATCATGGTGTCGTCTGTGGGCCTGTCGTCTATCGCCATCGTGCGGTCTTCGAAGCCCAAATTCGTCGACACAAACTGAACTCACAACGTCGTGTTTCGACCATAGGTTGCGGGTTGCGACAAAAGCGTCTTGTATGCGGAATACCAGAATGCCTGCGGTCGCATGGCCAGTCGGAGGCGACCGTCGCTGCACACCGAGCCCAGCCAGATTCGGCAGGACAACGAGGACCTGAGCCGCCTCGCGGAGGCGCTCGGCGGCACGGTTCCGACGATCTTCGGCGCATCCGCCGTATCACGCGAGATGGCGGCGCTCAGCCAGCTTCTCCGGCTCTGGACCCTGCTGCCCTGCGATGCGAGCCGGGCCGACGCGGTGGAGGCCGTCCGCGGCGTCGCGCAGACGCGGGAGCGGGGCCGAGCGCTGGCGACCGCGCTTTGAGGTAGACCCGGCGGGTCCCGAGACGCGCACGTCGATGGGCCGGCTCATGAAGACCCTGGCAGCGGACCAAAGCGCCCCGATATTTTTCTAGGCGCCGCTCGGCTAGGCGCGGCTCGCGAGCCCCGTCGCCATCGCGCGAATCAGCAGGTCGAGCTGGGGGCCTACCACCGCGGGCGGCAGCGCCATCAGGCGCGCGTCGAGGCCGAGCATGACGATGCCGTGCGTCGCCGAGAACAGGCTGCGGGCCAGCAGCACGCGCTCTTGCGCCGAGAGGTCCGGGCGCAGAGCCTGCAATGGCGCCTCGATGCGGCGGAACAGGCGCGCCTGCTCGGCCACGTAGCCGTCCGGCGGGCGGCGCCCGTCCGCGAACTGGTGCTGGAACAAGGCGCGCCATCGCTTCCCGTGGCTCTGTGCGAAGGCAAGGTAGGCTTGGCCCAGCCGGACAAGTTCGTCCGCCGCATTCGTCACGTCGAACCCGCCGCCATCGGGCCCGAGAGCGGCCTCGAACAGGGCCAGCGTGCGCAGGTTCACCTCCAGGATCAGCGCGTCGAGGTCCGGAAAGGCGCCGTAGATCGCCCCAAGTGCGCAGCCTGCGTCCGCTGCGAGGTCGCGCGCGCGCAGGGCGCCCAAGCCGTCCTCGGAGATCCGACGCTCGGCCGCTGCGATGAGCAGTTTGCGCAAGGCAGCACGGCGTGCCTCCGCTTTCAACGGCTTCGCGTTGGCGTCTGCCCCGGTCACGCCGCGCCTCGCAACAACAATTTGTACGACGTGCAAAAACGTACTTGAACGCTGTTCATGATCGTGGGACACTCCTCTTGTGAACGATGTTCATACGGCAGGAGCCACACCATGCTCAAGTTGCTCAACATCCTGGCGCGGGGGAACGTCGCCCGGGCCACCGAAGACCTCTACGACCGCAACGCCTTGCTGATCCTCGACCAGCAGATCCGCGAGACCCGCGCCGCGCTGGAGCGGAGCCGCCGGGCGCTGGCCCTGGCGATCGCCGGAGACCAGGCCGAGGCCCGCCGCGCCGCCGAGATCGACGCCCGGGCCGCCGACCTCGAAGGCCGCGCCGTCGCCGCGCTCGGCGCCGGGCGCGACGACCTGGCAAGCGACGCCGCCGAGGCGATCGCCGAGCTCGAGGCCAAGCGCCGGGCGATCGCGGAAGCCCGCACGCGGTTCGCCGCAGAAGTCGCCCGCATCCGCGCCACCGTCGCCGACGCCACCCGCCGGCAGGCGGAGTTGGAGCGCGGCCGCCGGGTCGCGGGCGCCACCGAGGCCGTGCGGCGCCTGTCGGCGCAGACCGGCCGCGCCGACACGGCGACGCTGCGCGAAGCCGAGGCGACCCTGGCGCGCCTGCGCGCCCTCCAGGCCGAGGCGAGCGACACCGAAGCCGCGCTGACCGAGCTCGACGGCGCCGACATCACGGAGCGCCTCGCGCGCGCGGGGTTCGGCCCCCGCACCCACCCCACCGGCGGCGACGTGCTGGAACGCCTGCGCCGCAAGGCCGGCCTCGCCCCGGCCGCCTGACTCCTCGAACGCCCCAAGCC